>ONRL01000304.1 GCA_900320225.1 uncultured Lentisphaerota bacterium | reverse complement strand
CGCCCCGTGCTGCTCAACAGCTGGGAGGGCAGCTACTTCAGCTTCACCGAGCAGGTGCTGCACGACATGATGGACGGCGTGAAGGAGATGGGCGGCGAGCTGTTCGTGCTCGACGACGGCTGGTTCGGCACGGGCAAGTACGCGCGCGACGACGTCCACCGCGACAAGGTGGGGCTCGGCGACTGGGTGATCAACCCGGAGAAGCTGCCGCACGGCCTCGTGGGCCTCAGCGACGAGGCGAAGGCGCGCGGACTTCAGTTCGGCTTCTGGGTGGAGCCGGAGATGGTGAACACCAACAGCTGGCTCTACGAGGCGCATCCCGAGTGGGTGATCCGCGAGAAGAACCGTCCGGTCAACGTGGGCCGCGGCGGCTCCGAGACGGTGCTCGACTACTCGAACCCGGCGGTGCGCGCGAACATCTACGACCAGCTCGACGCGCTCTACTCGAAGATCCCCGACCTCTCCTACATCAAGTGGGACGCGAACGCGGACTTCTACAACATGGGCTCCACCTACCTCGACGCGGCGCACCAGGCAAACCTGCCGTTCGACTACACCGTGGGCCTCTACGACCTCCTCGCGAAGCTCCGCGCCAAGTACCCGCAGGTGGACATCCAGGCCTGCTCGTCGGGCGGCGGCCACGTGGACTACGGCTTCCTGCGCTACGCGGACGAGTTCTGGGGCTCCGACGACTCCGATGCGCGCGAACGCGTGTTCATCCAGTGGGGCGAGAGCCAGTTCTACCCCGCCTGCACGATCGCCGCGCATGTGACGGACGTGCCGAACCACCAGACGCACCGCACCACGCCGCTCAAATACCGCTTTGACGTGGCGATGAGCGCGCGCCTCGGCTTCGAGCTGCACCCGAAGAACATGACCACCAACGAAGTCACCTTCGCGAAGAAGTGCGTGGCCGACTACAAGCGCATCCGTCCGACCGTGCAGCAGGGCGACCTCTACCGCCTCGTCTCGCCGTACGGCAACAGCTACGCGGCGCTCATGTACGTGAACGACGACGCCTCGCACGCGGTCGTGTTCCTGTGGGGTCTCGCGCGCGGCAACTGGAGCGACTTCGTGCCGCCGCTCGCGCTGCAGGGCCTCGACGCGGGCAAGTCGTACAAGGTGAAGGAGATCAACGTCGTCAAGGACCGGCATTGCCGCGTGGACGGCAAGACGCTGGGCGGCAACGCGCTCATGGCGATGGGGCTTCCCGTGCGCCTGCGCGGTGACTACGACTCCGCCGTTTTTGAACTGACCGCGAAGTGAGGGGAATCAAATGGAACAGACCGTCCTGAGATACCTGAAGGTGGTCGGCTCGTGGCGCGACGTGGCGGACGCCGCGCGCACCACGATTCGCCTGGGCGCGGGCACGAAGGAGCCCAAGCCGTCCTGGAAACGGCGCATCCTCCTCGCGGAACATTCGCCGATCCGCAAGCTGCTCGTCTCGTGGAAGTGGGGCAACCTGCCGTACTGGGTGAGCGTGCACTTCGTTCGCCACAAGTACGGGATCGAGCATTTCGTCTCGACGCAGCGCACCGACCGCACGGGCGAGGACCGCACCGTGAAGCCGCAGGACGCGCCCGTGGAGCACGAGTGCATCGCAAACGCGTCCGAGATGATGTTTATCAGCCGCCGCCGTCTCTGCGCGCAGGCGTCGCCCGAGACGCGCGCGGCGTGGAAGATGGTGATCGACGCCCTCGCGGAGAAGGAGCCGGAACTCGCGTCCTGCTGCGTGCCGGAATGCGTGTACCGCGGGTTCTGTCCCGAGTTCAAGTCGTGCGGCTACGTCGACACGCCCGCCTACGCGGAGGCGGTGAAGCGCTATCGAGGGTAACTCGCTTCATGGAGGAACGGCTCCAGAACGTGCTCTCGCACCGCGGGGTGGCCTCGCGCCGCCACGCGGCCGAGATCATCGCGGCCGGACGCGTGACCGTGGACGGCCGCGTCGTCACGGAGCCCGGCGTGCGCGTGGATCCGGCGGCCGTGCGCATCGCCGTAGACGGCAAGCCGCTCGGCGTGGCCGCGGAGAAGACGCGCACGATCATGATGTACAAGCCGGCCGGGGTGCTCTCCACGCTCTCGGACCCGTTTGGCGGGCGCACCGTGGCCGATCTTCTGCGCGGGAAGGTGCGCGAGCGCCTCGTCCCCGTGGGGCGTCTCGACAAGGACAGCGAAGGGCTCCTGCTCCTCTCCAACGACGGCGCGCTCGTGAACCGCCTCACGCATCCACGTTTCGAGCATGAGAAGATTTACATCGTGCGCGCGGCGGGGCGTTGGAACGAGGAGAAGCTGCGCGTGCTGCGCGGTCCCGTGGAGATGCCCGACGGCTACGTGACGCGTCCCGTGCCCGTGGAGGTCGTGCGCCTCGGCGACGACAACGTGCACGTGCTCTGTTTCCACTTGCGGGAAGGGCGCAAGCGCCAGATCCGCTACATGTGCAGCGCGGCGCACCTCGTGGTGCTGTCGCTCAAACGCGTGGCCGTCGGCGCGCTGCGCCTCCCCGACGACCTCAAGTCCGGCGAGTGGCGCGACCTTTCGCCCGCTGAGATCGAATCGGCTCTTTCCGGCGGCCCACGTGCTCAAGCACGCCATTGAAACCACAGTCAAGCGCGACAATCCCCGATTTCGCCAAGGATTCCAAAAGTAGAATAAGGCTCAATCGCTGACCGCGGCCTTGTCGCCGCAGGATTCGGGGCGTTCCGGCGCATCGGCCGGGACGCCCCGG
>ONRL01000063.1 GCA_900320225.1 uncultured Lentisphaerota bacterium | reverse complement strand
GTAGCGGACCAGCTCGCCGACCTTCTTTCTTCCGCCGTCCAGCAAGCGCGTCTCCACGCGGCAGATGCCGAACGCGCCGTCCTTGCCGTACCACGGCGAAGCGCCGCGCGGGCTGATGTCCGTGTAGGGGATGCCCTCGGCGTAGACGGGCACGCCGTTCTCGAGCCGCAGGAAGCGATAGAGGAGCGGACGGCTTCCGAAGATCGACCCCTCGCAGATGAGGTCGCGTCCCGCCGGGTCGAACCACGGCACCGCGAGCGCGAACACGTCATGCTGCTCGGCGAACGTGCGCAGCTCGCCCTTCCCGATCGTGAGCGGCGTATATTCCTCTTCCGATGCCAACGGCGGATCGAGCGCGCGGCGGCGGGCCGTTTCCGCAGCCTCCTGTTCGGGCGTCATCTGCGGAACCTTCGCGGCGGCCGCGCGCGCGGCGAGTCACCTCGTCGAGGAACATGCGGTTCCTGTTTTCCGTCGAAAGGAGCATCCACTGCGCGGCGGCGCCCTCGATGTGGTCGTACACCGTGTCCTTCACCTGTGCCTTCGCAGCGACCTTCTCGCCGTCCACCCAGAGCGACAGCTCGTCGCCCCGGCGCACGACCGCGAGATGGTGCCAGCGTCCGTCCGCCACCGACGCGCCGCCCGAAACGGTCGTCCGCGCCAGCGTGGCCGCGAACCGTCCCTCGGCCGTCAGGAACACCGACATCTTCGGGTTGCGCGCGAGCTGCTGTCCACCCGTGAACGGCGGCACAAAACCCGCGTAGAAGGAGAAGGTGAAGTCGCCCCGCGCCGGTAGGATCACGGCGGAGGGAAGGCGGATCGACGCGCCGGGCGCGCACCAGAGCGCCTGTCCCTCCACGCCCGCCACGCCCACGATCACGCCGGGGTGCAGCTCCGCCACGCGCACGGGGTGGTACGGCGTGGTGAACTTCGCCTCCATGGGGTCTGTCCCCGCCGGAATGTCGAAGTTCCACCGGTCGCCGACGCGGTCAAACGCCTTCGAGAACCCGAACGCCGACATCGCCATGCCGGCGATAGCCAACATGTTGGCAATTCTGTTGTGCATCATTGCATATTCCTTTCACATTTTAACGAGTAAATCACTTCACGCCAGCGCTCGACGAGTGCGGTCATGTCGCCCTTCACGGCCATCCACTGTGCGCCGCGCGCGCGCCATTCCTCGGCGCGGACGTCAAGCGCCACGCCCAGCATCACGCCGGCGGCGCGGATGCGGCGGCAGGCATCGTCGAATATCGCACGCAACTCCGGGTCGTCCCACTGCCCCGCCTTGCCCATCGAGGCCGAGAAGTCGTAGGGACCGATCATGATGCTGTCGAGTCCGTCCAACGCCAAGATGCGGTCGAGGTCGCGGTAGGCGTCGACGTGCTCCAGCTGGAGGATGACGATCGGGTCGTGCGCGGACGCCTTCCAGTATTCGTCGAAGTCGCCCGCGCCGTAGGCAAGTCCGCGACGAAAGCCGCATCCCCGATTGCCCGTCGGCGGGTACCGCATCGCCTCGATGGCGCGCTTCGCCTCCTCGGCGTTCATCACCATCGGAACGATGATTCCCGCCGGTGCGAAGTCGATGACCTTCTTGATCTCCGTGTGGTTGCAGCAGGGCACGCGGTAGAAACTCGCAGCGTCCGTGCCCTTCACGGCCATCAGGTGCTCCATCGCGCATTTGCGGTCGATGTCGCCGTGCTCGCCGTCGATGAAGACGAAGTCGAACCCCACGTTCGCCGCCAGTTCCGTGACAGTGGGGTCCGACAGCCCCACCACGGCGCCGATGGGGAACTCGTCGTGCCGCACCTTCTCCAGGAACTTCTCGAGGTTGTTGATCTGCATCCGTCAGGAATCCTTTCCCTGTTTGCCGGACAATCCTGAACATCCACGCCGACTTCAGGCCTTCACGATCCGCTCCTTGACGTTCCATGCGGCGAATTCCCGTATCAGCGGCCTGTCCGCCGCTTCTGTGGCGGTGAAGCGAAGCTTCGCCACGACGACCGGATCGAACATCTGTATGCGCGTGTGGCCGACGCTCGTCCCTTCGCAGAGTGTCTTCCATCCGCCGTCCGGCACCAACCCTTCCACCCTGTAGGCGCGCACGCGCTGGCCTTCGCGAATGTCCTCGGACACGGATATCTGGTTTACCGGCCCGGATGCGGGAAGTGCCATCTCCACGGCATCGCCTTCGCCTGAGGCAACGGCAAGGGGATTGGCGAACCGCGCGCGAATGGACTTCCCGAAACGGACGTAGTAGCCGAAGTCCTCCTCGGGGACGAGTCCGTCCGTGTTGATGTTCGCGTTGAGGAGCATGTTGCAGCCGCGACCGACGGACGTGTAGTACTTGTCCACGAGCTCGTCGTCCGTCCAGTAGCGCCAGCCGCGGTTGGGCTCGTTCTCGGGCGTCCAGAACCAACGATGGCAACGGAGCGGTAGGTCGCACTCGCCCGGCATCCATTTCGGCCCGTCGGGATGGCCGGGGAACTTGCTCTCCTTGGCGCCGTCCGACTGCGTGACGCGCCCGCCGGTAGCCCAGCACGGATACGGCGCCACGCCGCGCTCGTTCCCCACCCACCGGATGAGGTTCTTCATGTGCCCCGGTCCCTGAAAGAGGATCGCGTTGGGCTGGTACTTGGACACAAGACGTTCCACGTCGGGGCCGCCCTGCGAGACGGGCAGCACGCCGCCGTCGTACCACAGCTCGAAAAACTCGCCGTAGTCGCGCCACAGCTCCTCAAGGTAGCCCTCGATCATTTTCGACTTTGCCCTCTGCGCCGCCTTGTCGACCGAACCGTCCGCCCGCTTCACGGGAAACTTCTCGGAGAGATACCTTCCGCCGCGCGCGTAGGCGTAGAGACCGGGCTTCATGCCGTACTTTCGGGCGGAGTCCATGAAGTCACGGACAACGTCCCCCTTGCCGCCGCGCCACGGGCTCTGCTTGAGGCCGTACGGGAACAGGTCGCTCTGCCACTGCATGAAGCCGCTGCCGTGGTATGCCACGAACACGACGTACTTCGCGCCCATCGCCTTGGCCGCCTCCATCCACTGGTCGGTGTCGAGCTTGGCGGGATTGTAGATGCGCGGATCCAGTATCTTTTGGCAGTGTTCGGTGTTGACGCCCTTCCCGCGCGGCTGGAAGATGGGAAGGTCCATGTGGAAGAACATGCCGAGCTCCTGGTCGGCCCAAAGCACCTGCTGCGGGGTAGGTTTCACAAGGGACGGCGCAACTGCGCCGAAGAGCGGCCGTATGCCAGGCGAGACGCCGCATGCCGCAGCGGACAGCAGGAATTCTCTACGCGATGTTTTCATGTCAGTCCTTTCTGTTGATCTGCATCCGTCAGTCCATTACCGATCAACGGAAGATGAGCACCGTGCCATTAAATCCGCCACTGCCTTCACGGCAATCCGCCAAACCGTGATTTTCACATCGTCTCTTCGGCGATCTGCTCCGCGCGGATGAGCTCCGTGCCCTTGAACTGGTACACGATCTGGTGCAGGGTGGTGCCGCGCGCGAGGGACGGCACAAACGGATCGGCACGGTAGGCAGCGAGCTGCTTGAGCGCCTCGTCGTACTTTCCGGCGAGTTCAGCCTCGGAGGCATCCTTCGCGGAGAACTTCAGTTCGATGAGGTAGCTGTGCTGGACGTCGCCATAGTGGCAACGCTCAGGGAAAAGCGCGAAATCGCAGAACCCGCGCGACAGCTCCATCTCCGGACGGGCGAGGTAGAAGTTGAGATGTCCGAACTCGCACTGCATGTAGCCCTGGATGCGGATCTCGCCCTGAATGCCGCCGCGGACGGGCGTGGTGCCGGCGTAGTCCTCGGCGAGGCGGCGCAGGAACGGCTCCCACGCGCCATCATAGGCGAAGCGGGCGGCAAGTTTGCGAAGTCCGTCCCAGTCCGGCTGGCGTTCGCGGAGGTAGGCCGTGCGCAGATAACCGAAGAGCTGGTGCTGCACGCACAGGTTCGGGACCTTGAACACGGTCTGCCCCCTCTCGCGCCCGGCCATGGAGAGGATGCCGTAGTAGTGGAAAAGCGAGCGGAAGTTCGCGACGTCGGATATCTTGTCGGCGGGGAACGACTCCACGAGGTCGAACGCGATCTGCCCCGTGGAGGCGATCTCCTCGGTGACGGGCAGTACGCCCTCGCCGCCGCCGGTCATGCGGCGCTGGATGTCCGCGATCGTCTGGAGCTTGTCGTAGTCCGTCTTGATGTTCACGTCCACCATGTTTTTCGGCGCGCGGCCGGAATCGAGAAGCGACGAAAGATGGTAGAGTGCCATATCGCTGTTGAACACGCACTCCGTCCCCACTTTATCTTCCGAGAAGCAGTAGCCGTCGTACCACGGCTTGATGGACTTCACCCAGTCGGCGGGCTCGCCTTCCTGGTATGCGCCCAAGCCCTTGAAGTCGGTGTAGAGCTTCAACACCTCGGCCTCTGAAAAACCCAGCATGGCGTTGAACTGCGGCTTCTGGGAGATGTTCGCCGCGATGTTGAATCCGCTCGTGAGGTCGTCCATCGTCACGGGCGACACGCCCGTCATGAAAATGCGGTTGAAGCTAGCCTTGAACGCCTTGAACCACTCACGGTAGAATCCCTGCCCGTGCGTGATGTCGCAATAGTCCGAAGAAGCTTCCGCGCGCAGCATCGCGTTCGTGAAGTTGTCGTACTCGTCGAGCATCAGGTAGAGGGGATAGCCTTTCTGCTTCGCGTACCCGGCGATCGCGCTGAAGAGGCTCATGCCCGACGCGTTCGGCAGCTCCCGCCTGAAGTCTTCGCCGTACGCGGAGTCATACTTCATGAGGAAGAGCTGCGACTGGATCTTCATGTAGTTGTCGAAGCGCTCCTGAAGCGTCTTGCCCTCGCAGATGTTCACGGTGGAAAAGTCCAGGTCGAGGACCTGGTATCGGTTCCTGTTTGCCGTTGGGCTTTTCGCGATGGCGAGTCCGCCGAAGAGTTTCTCGAAGTTCCCCTTCTCCGCGAGGTCATAGTAGCAGCGGAGCATGTTGATGAAAAGCGACTTGCCGAACCGTCGCGGGCGCACGAAGAACAGAAACGACCCCGACTGCTCAAGCGCCGGTATGTAGCCGGTCTTGTCGATGTAGCAGTAGCCTTCAGTGCGGATGCGCTTGAAGTCGAAGATGCCGTAGGGAATCTGAAGGTTGTCTTGCATGTCGCGTATTATACCAAATCATATCGCACAAGGCAGTGTAAAAAAGATTAATTTTGGGGCGAAAACCGCCAAGCTTGCGCAGGCGGGTGTCAATAGACGAGCGAACGGAAGTCGGGTATGCGGTGGAAGGTGATCATGTCGCCGTTGTGCGGCGACTTCGCCTGCGGCGTGCCCGAGCGCGACAGCACCACGAGATCGTCGCCGTCGATTGCCATCGACGCGTAGTGCCGCGACTCCGGCACGGTCGCGCCCGCCGCCACCAGGCCCGCGAAGCACCAGTCCACCATGTTGCGCGAGAAGGAAAGCTGCATGCGTTGCCGCTCGTCGTATGGCAGGTTGTAGCGCCGCGCCGGGAGACGGTCGTGGCGGCAGAGTCTCACCATCGGTGTCTCTATTCTTCTGCCACGAATCACCAACCACGAGTCACGAATCACGAACCTTCAGCACGACCTTGCCCCTGTTCTCGCCGCGCTCGAGGATCGCGTGCGCCTCTGTGGCTTCCGCGATCGGCAGCACCTTGTGGACAAACGGTGCGAACGTGCGCGCCTCGAAGGCGGGCCAGACTTCGTTGACCAGTCCCGCGAGGATCTGCGTCTTCTCCTCCGGGCTACGCCGACGCAGCGTCGAGCCGATGATCCGCAGGTTTTTGCGCCAGAGCAGGTTCACGTCGATCGTCGTCTCCGGCCCCGCCATCGACGCGAGCGAGATCCAGCGGCCGAGCATGTTCATGGTGGCGATGCACCTGCCCATGAGCGGCCCGCCCACGGGATCGATCGCCACGTCCGGCGGATTCGCCTTCAGCGTCGCCACGAGATCGTCCGTGAAGCGGTTCGAGACGACGTCCGCGCCGACGCCCTTGCAGAACTCGCCGTTTTCGTCGCTCGCCACCTGCGCGACGACCTTGGCGCCAAAGACGTGCTTCGCGAGTTGGATCGTCGCGACGCCAAGGCCGCCCTCACCGCCGTTGATGAAGAACGTCTCGCCCTTCTTGATCTCGCCGACCATCTTCAGGTTGAGGTACGCCGTCGCATACACTTCGGGGATGCCAGCCGCCTCCCACGGCTCGAAGCCCTTGGGAATCGGCAGGCACATGCCTTCGGGGACGACGACCTCTTCGGCGTAGCCGCCGCCGCCCAAAAGCGCGCACACCTTGTCGCCCGGCTTGAATCGTCCGTTCGCCGGACACTCCAGCACCTCGCCCGCGCACTCGAGACCCGGCCACAGCGGCCAGCCCTCGGGCGGCGCATAGATGCCGGCCCTCTGCATGAGGTCGGCGCGGTTCACGGCGCACGCCTCGACTTTCAGCTTCACGTCGAACGCGTCGTGGCAGACGGGATCCGGCACGTCCTGCCACACGAGGTTCTTCGACCCGTCGATGCACATCGCTTTCATGGCATGCCTTCCCTGTCAGCAGTTGACGCGTACGTCGAGGAAGGAACCGTCGGCGTTGGCGGCCGTCACGCATTGCACGTGCCCGCGGTCGAACGCGAACATGTGGCAGTGGTCGTGGCCCACGAACACGCCGAGGAGGTTCGGGGTGGAGAACACGGCCTCGCGGAAGGCGAACGTCGTCTGCGTGTGGCCCGCCTCCGGCCACTGCGGACGGCGCTCGATCTTCCAGTGCGGATCCACCTTCGCGCCCCACTCGGGATGCGCGCAACCGGCCTCGCGCGGACCGTACCCCGGCATGTAGAGCGGGATGTGCATCATGAGCGCCACCGGTTCGCCCTTCGCCGCCTCCTGCTTCCAGAACGCCAGCTGCTCCGGCAGGATCTCATAGAGCGAGTTGTCGATGAAGACGAACCGGATCCCCTTCACCACGCGCGACGCCATCATCGGGTCCGCCCCTTGGTAGAGCGGCGCGAGGCGCTTCTTCGTCCATTCCGCCCGCAGCGCCATCTCCGTGCCGGGGAGTCCCTCGTAGTGCCAGTCGTGGTTGCCGGAGATGTACATCCAGTTGAGGCCCGAAGCATCCAATCGCTTCCGCACGTACTCCACGCCCGCCTCGCTGGGGAAGCTCACGATGTCGCCCACGAGCGCGAGGAAGTCCACATTCATCTTCTGCGCCTGGGCGAGGGCGTACTCGAAGCCGTCGGGCGACGCGATCGGACGCCCCGTGCGGAAGTGGAGGGCGGAGCGGTACGGCTTCGACATGCGCCCCGAGTACTCCTTGAACGGTTCGCCGCGCGCGTCGTCGATCGTGAGGTGCGAGTCGCCCACCACCATGAAACGGCACGCGCCCCTGTACGACGGCATGGTGAAGCGCAGCGACTCCTTCAGCGACGCGAACGAAACGCCCGCCTCGGGCGGCTTTGCGTCCGCCTGCGCGCGCGACAGCGACAGCGCGGCCGCCGACGCGGCCCCGAACTTGAACATGTCCCTTCTTGTGATCTGCATGACTCGTCTCCTTTCACTTCACCGCAATCCGCCAGCTGCGGGCGGGCAGGATGCCTGCAATTCATGTTGTTCCATGCCTCTAGTCTTCTTGGGATGCGTCGGGATCCTTGAGCTTGATGCCCACGTCCTTCATCGTCAAGGTCTTGAGCTGATCCTGCGTGGGATCTGCGATCTTCGAAACGCGCATCGCCTGGCGCGAGACCGCTTCCTCGAACAACGTACGCGCCCAGCGTCCGTTGCCGAACTTGCGGTCGCGGTTCTTCGTGCGGACGCGGATGAAGGCGTCGAGCCACTTCTCCACGTCGGGCGAGAGCACGTACTGGCTCTTCTTCGCGTTCATGCGGAAGATCGCCGCCAGTTCCTCGGCCGTGTAGTCGGGGAACTCCACGTAGTGGGTGAAGCGGGAGGCGAGGCCGGAGTTGGCGTCGATGAACTTCTTCATCTCCTCCGTATACCCCGCCACGATCACCACGAGCCGGTCGCGGTCGTCCTCCATGCGCTTGAGGAGCGTCGAAATCGCCTCCTCGCCGTAGGTGTCCTGCGTGCCGTTCACGAGCGAATACGCCTCGTCGACGAAGAGGATGCCGTCGAGCGCGAAGTCGATCACCTGACCGGTCTTGATGGCGGTCTGGCCGGTGTAGCCGGCCACGAGCCCGCCGCGGTCGCATTCCACGAGGTGCCCGTTCTTCACCACGCCGAGCGCCTTGTAGATCTTCGCCATGATGCGCGCGACGGTCGTCTTGCCCGTACCGGGGTTGCCCGTGAACACCATGTGGTAGGAAATCGGCGCCACCTTGAGTCCGGCGGCCTTGCGTTGCTGCGCCACGCGCACGAACGACGCGAACTTCTCCACCTCCGCCTTCACGGGCTTGAGGCCGACGAGACCGTTCAACTCCGCGAGCGCCTCCTCCACGCTCACCACGTTCGTGGACGCGGGCATGTAGCGAATGCCGGGCGGCGGCGTGCGCGCAAGCCCTTCCGCGCCCAGACCCACCGATGCCTTCCCCAGCTCGCCGATGTCGCGCATCTCGATCGTCATGAGCTGCTCCTGCGTGGGGTTCGCGATGTCGGCCAGGCGTTCGGCCTGGTGCGCCACGGCCTGCTCAAAGAGGTTGCGCACCCAACGCGCATTGCCGAACTTCCGGTCGCGGTTGGCGGTCTTCGCGGCGATGAAGGCGCCGAGGTCGCGTTCCGCCTCGGCGGAAAGGAGGTACTGGCTCTTCTTCGCGTTCATGCGGAATATCTCCGTCAGCTCCTCCGCCGTGTAGTCCGGGAATTCGACGTAGTGGTTGAAGCGCGAGGCGAGGCCGGAGTTGGCGTCGATGAACGTCTTCATCTCCGCCGTGTAGCCCGCCACGATCACCACGAGCCGGTCGCGATCGTCCTCCATGCGCTTGAGGAGCGTCGAGATCGCCTCCTGTCCGTAGGAGTCGTCCTTGCCGTTCACGAGCGCGTACGCCTCGTCGACGAACAGGACGCCGCCCAGCGCGGAGTCGATCACCTCGCCGGTCTTGATGGCGGTCTGGCCCGTGTAGCCGGCCACGAGCGCGCCGCGGTCGCACTCCACGAGGTGTCCCTTCTCCACCACGCCGAGTGCCTTGTAGATCTTCGCCATGATGCGCGCGACGGTCGTCTTGCCCGTGCCGGGGTTGCCGGTGAACACCATGTGGTAGGAGATCGGCGCCACCTTCAGCCCCTGCGCCTTGCGCTGCTGCGCCACGCGCACGAACTTCACGAACCGCGTCACCTCCTCCTTCACGGGCTTCAGGCCGACGAGACCGTTCAGCTCCGCGAGCGCCTCCTCCACGCTCACCGCGTTCGTGGAGGCGGGCGTGTACCGCACGCCGGACGGCGCCTGTTCCACAATGGACGACGAGCCGTTCGGACCGGAATCCGCCTTGTCCGTCTTGATCGGACAAAACACGGCCAACAGCATGGCTCCCACAAGGACGACCGGACCAATCAGCCGCCCGCACCAGCCGTCCAGCAAGTCAAATTGTTTGAGCAGCCACCGGGCACCCCAGACGACAATGGCAAGGATAATCGCGTAGGCCAGTGCGGAAAACACCGTATCCTGCCCCATCGCGCAGGCAAAGACAACCATCAGCACGATATCCAGCGCGCATCCGATTCCAAAATTGCCCCAGAAGCCCAACGGCTTCCGGCCCTTGGTTTCATTGCCCATCTTACTTCTCCTTACGCAGGCGCTCCAACGCGATCTGCACGGCGCAGGGCGTCTCCTTGCCGGTCCAGTCCTGCGACTCCACCCATTCCTCCGCCGCGAAGAGGCGCTGCGCCGCCTCCTCGTAGGAGATTCCGCCCAGCTCCACCAGGAGGCGGATGCCGCGGTCGATGAGTTTCTTGTTGGAGATGGACACCCAGCTCATCCAGTTCCCCGCCACGCGCCCCATCGCCGCCATCGTGCCCGTGGAGAGGCAGTTGAACGCGAGCTTCACGGCCAAGTGCTTCCAGATCTCCAGCGGCGAATCCGCGATGGGAAACGGGAACCTGAACTCGGTCTTTTCCGGCCAGGCGGCGGCAAGGCTGTTTGCGGCATCGACGAATTCCTGCGTCTCCCCCGGAACGCGCAAAATCACGGCCGCCGCGCGCGCGTATCCTTGGATGCGCTCGGGCGCCGGCTCGTTGCCGATCATGTAGGTGATGAGGTCGGAATACTTGATGAGCGGCGGCGAGTCGATGAACCGCTGCGGCATCTTGAGGGAGCGGGCATCCTCGCTCGTGAACTCCAGGCAGCGCGGGTGGCGGCGCATCATCTCGTTCCAGCATTCGACCGTCGGATGGAGCGGGTTCTTCACGAACGCCCACGACTGGGCGAGGTGCTTGTCGCGGCGCGAACGGAGCGGCGGCAGCATGAACGTGGGCGAGCGCTCCGTGTTGTCCGTGAAGAGGTCGAGCATGCATTTGTCGGCGAGGTACGTGATGCGCCCGTGCTTTTCGTAAACGCCCTTCTCGAAGTCGATCGCCTTCACGAGGCCCGCGCGTCCGCCCGGCGACTCAAGCCCGGCGAGCAATGTCTCGAACGCGAGCGTGTAGTCCTTCGCCGTCTCCTTCGCGAAGCGCGGCATCACGCGGCAGAGCGCGGCCTCGAGGGCGCAGGAGCCCAGCAGCTGCTCCGAGCTGGTAGCCTGCATGCGCGTGGAGCCGGCGAGCGACATCGACCCGCAGTAGATGTCGATCACCGTCACCTTCGGGTTGTCGATCGCCTCGCGGCAGCGGTCGAGGTAGCCGCGCAGGAGGTCCGCCGGGTTGTTGAACACGAGGAAACACGTGGCGCCGTGCTCGGCGGCGTACTGGAGCGTGCCCAGCACGGACGACGTCTCGCCGCCCTCGGTGATCGCCACGAACGTGTCGCCTTCGCCCACGTTGAGCGCGGCGGCCTGGCGCCGTCCGCCTTCGGCGAAGTCCTCGAAGAACTCGACGCTCTTGATGAGCGCGAAGTCGCCGCCCGTCATGATGGAGGCGGAACGGTCCGCAAGCGCCCGTTCGGCTGGCGTGAGCTCAGCTGCACGACGGTAGAAGAAGTCGCGCCACATGGATTCAAGGAGGATCGAGAGGCGTCCCGTCGCGCCGCAGCCCGAGAAGATGATCCGTCCCTTCGGCGCCTGGAGCGTCTTCACCATTGAATCGACGAGCTTCTCGAACTTTTCGCCGGCGAAGACGTGCCGCATTGTGATGGGAATCTGCCGGTCGCCGCGCTGCAGACACTGCACGCCCGCGAGCGTGGAGCGTTTGAAGTCCTCCTCCAGCGTGGCCGTGATCGGGTTCGACTGCTCCGTGGGCAGGAATCCGAGGTGGAACTGCTTCTCGTTGTCGATGAAGTCGCGCGCCTTCGCCTTGACCGCATCCGAGCATTCGAATGCGGAAACCGCACCTGCGGCCAATACCGTAGCAACTGTCATACCGATTCTCATTTTTTGTGTCCTTTGTGTTCTTTGTGGCTAAAAGAAATGATCAACTCGGAGGAAGCGCCGCGGCGAGGACCTCCGCAACATGCACGACCTGGATAGTGCGCTTCTCACGGTCCGCGCCGCCGCGCAGCTGGATCGTGCAGCCGGGGCAATCGAGCGCGAGATGCGTCGCGTCGCCCGAGCAGGCGTTGTCGAGCTTCTTGTGCATGAGCTCCTTTGAAATCGCCGGGAACTTCATCGACCAGCTGCCGCCGAAGCCGCAGCACGACTCCTCCTCCGGCGTGGGCGTGTAGTGCGCCGCCGCCGAAATGAGCGCACGCGGCGCCTCCTTCACGCCGAGTTCGCGGCAGAGGTGACAGCTCGCGTGGTAGGCCACCTTCCAGTCGAGGCGCGCGAAGTCTTTCTCGGTGAGCCCCAGCTTGTCGTGAACGAACGAACTGAAGTCCATCACTTTCGCGGAGAACGCCTCGGCCTCCGCGCCGAGCGTGGCCGCGTACCAGTGCTTGAGATGCGAGGCGCAGCTCGCGCAGAGCGTGACGATCGCGTCGTATTCGCCCGCGAACGCGGCCACGTTCTGGCGCGCCACGTCGAGCGCCGTCTCCTTCTCGCCGAGCGACACGAGCGGGAGCCCGCAGCAGGTCTGCTCCATCGGGAACTCCACCTCCACGCCGAAATGCGCGAACACCTTCATCGCCGCCACAAGCTGGTGCGGCAGGGAGAAGTCGAGCGCGCACCCCGCGAAGAGCGCGATTTTCGTGGTTCGTGGTTCGTGGTTCGCGGTTCGTGGCTCCGAATCACGAACCACGAGCCACGAACCACGCTTTTCCCAGAGCTCGCGGAAGGATTTCTTGGCGAGGGTCGGCAGGGACTTGAACCCCTGCTTGCCGAAGAGCGCCATCGGGAGGTGGCGCACGAAGCCGTCCTTGCCCGCAAAGGGCTTCTGCGCGAAGCGCATGAACTTGAGCAGACGGTGGAACGTGGTGCGCTTGCGCATCGCGTAGCGCGCAAGACGCGAGACCATCGGCTCGCCGTCCTCCTTTGCGAAGCGCGCGCGGATTTCCTGGATGAGGCGCGGCAGGTCGATGCCGCCGGAGCAGACGTCCTTGCACGCCCCGCACCCCACGCAGTTCGGACAGAGCTTCTTCGCGGCGGCGCGGTCGTGGTAGAGGTAGGTGAGCACGAGGCCGATCGCGCCCACGTAGACGTGTCCCATGCGGTGGCCGCCTACGAGGCGGAACACGGGGCACACGTTCGCGCACGCCCCGCACCGCACACAACGGTAGATCTGCGAGAAGAGCGGATCGCGCGCGAGGTCGGCGCGTCCGTTGTCGAGCAGCACGATGTGGAGGATCTTGCGTCCCGTGGGGCTTTTCGCGCACGCCGTGGCGCCGTCGATGAACGTCACGTAGCTCGTGAGGCGCTGGCCCGTTGCGTTACGCGGCAGCACCTGCAGGGCCGTGAGCGCGTCATCGAGCGTGGGGACGAGCTTGTCGAGGCCCGCGAGCGCCACGTGGACGCGCGGGAGCGTGTTGACGAGGCGTCCGTTGCCCTCGTTCGTGACGATCGCGAACGCACCCGTCTCCGCGACGAGGAAGTTCGCGCCGGAGATGCCCATGTCGGCCGCGTGGAACTTCGGACGCAGCTCGGCGCGGGCCGTCTTCACGAGCTTCTGCACGTCCTCGTGGTCCTGCGCGCGCCCCGTCGTCTTCTCGAACTCGTCCGCCACCTGTCCGCGCGAGAGGTGGATCGCCGGCATCACCATGTGCGACGGACGCTCATGGCGCAGCTGCACGATCCACTCGCCGAGGTCCGTCTCGTTCACCTCGATGCCCGCCGCCTCGAGATGCGCGTTGAGGCCGATCTCCTCGGCGGTCATGGACTTCGACTTGACGATCTTGTGGACGTCGTTCTCCTTGGCGATCTGCGCGATGATCTCGCGCGCCTCCGCGGCGTCCTTCGCGCGGTGCACCACGGCGCCGCGCTTCTCCGCTTCCGCGCGGAATTTCTCGTAAAGCTCCTCCATGTGCCGCGCCGCGTCGTCCTTCACGTCCGCGATGCGCTGGATGAGCGCGCGCTCGTCCACCTCCGCGAACACGCGGTCGCGTCCCGCGCGGTACTCGACCGCGAACTTGTCCAGCGTGCGGCGGAGGAATCCGTCCTTCAGCGCCGCCTCGATCTCGTGCGCGTAGCTCATGGACGCCCTCCGATCAGCACGATGTGGAGCTCCAGCGGACCGTGCACGCCGATCGCGCTCACGCGCTCGATGTCGGCGGTACGGCTCGGGCCGGTGATGAACGAAACGTACGAGGCGCGCCCTTGCGTCTGCTGCTCGCGCAGGAACGGCGCGGCGGACGGCAAATCCGGCAGGATGTCCGCGCGGTCGAGCAGGATCACGCTCACTTCCGGTAGCATCGTGTCGAGACGTAGCGCCTCGTCATCCGCCACCACGATGCACGTGCCCGTCTGAGCGATGCCCTTCGCGGCGCGCACCACGCCCACGGCGCCGCCGGCCGCGCCCTTCTCGGCGCGAATCGACTCAACCTCGCGTTCCGCCGCCGCCTCATCGGGCACGACGTGCACCTGCGCGGCCGCAGCCTCGGCCCGCGCGATGAAAATATCTGCAGTTGTTTCTTGCATGCTCTAAACCTGATGGACTCAACAACTCCGTCTGGGCGATAGTATACCATAAACGCATGTACCTTGGGGACTTCCCGCAATTGCGCATGGCATCATTTCCCCCTCTGGGCCTCAGCGCCCCCCTGACAGCTCTCGCCTTCGAGCGCCGCCTTCAGGAGCGCGAGCGCCCTCTCGTCGCCGCGCACGGCCATGTACTCCGGATGGAACTGAAAGCCGACGACCGGCAGCGTCCGGTGCTCGATCGCCTCGACGACGCCGTCCGGCGCGCGCGCCGTCACATCGAAGCCGTCCGCCACGCGCGCAAGGCTGTAGTTGTGCGACGAGTTGACCGTCACGCGCCCTTCGCCCAGATACTTCGCGACAAGCGAGCCGGGCTTCGCGTCGATCTCGTGGTAAAGCCACTTCCAGTTGACGTTCTGCCGGTGGACGAGCGGCCTCTCCACGACCTTCTCGTTGCGCGCGTACGTGCCGCCGAAGGCGACGTTGACCTGCTGGATGCCGTTGCAGACGCCGACGACGGGAAGCCCCCGCGCCGCCGCCTTCCGCACCATATAGCGTTCGAAACGGTACCGCTCGTCCGTCTCGCCCTTGATGGAGCCGAACACGACGAGCGCGTCAGCCCGCGCGACCATCTCATCCATATGATTGGTGTCCGCGAGATTCGGCAGGATGACCGGCAGGAAGCCGGCCATGCTCACGGCGTTGACCATGCCGCGGCTGACGATGATCTGTCCGTTGGTGGAGCAGGAGTCGACGATCAGCGCGACCTTCGTGCGTCCGCCCGTCGAAGCGCATCCGCAGGCGGCGGACAGGAGAATGGCGAGAGCCGGCAGGAGAACGTTCCTCATTTCGCGTGCCTTTCATTCAGGGATGGTCTCAGGCCATCCCCTGTGGTAGATGATGTCAGCAGTAATACCGGATCTCGCCGAAATGCTTGAGCCATCGTGCCGCGACATATTCGTGCTGAGCCTCAATCGCGTCCATGATGTTGCGAAGCACGTTCAATGGAATTGCCGATCCATTATCCGCAAGCAGCGCACCGCCGTTCTTCGTCAGCCAGACCTTCGTGGAATTCCGTGACGGGACACCTTGCGAAATGTGTACGTGAACTGGTTCCAGCGGCTCGTTCTCGTTCGACCAGAAATAGACGAGATACGGGCCCATCTTAAAAACCTGAGGCATTCTCGAATCCTCCGTTACGTGCAAAGCGGATAATCAGATGTGCGTTCGATTCAAGGTAGCGGCGCTGTTCGGCAAGTTCTTCTTCGCCAAACCCTTCAACGTCAAAACAGCGGTAGGACGGCAGTTCCCAATAGGCCGTCTTGAACGCCCCCTCGACCGGACGTTCCACGCAGACCTTGACGGAACCGTCCTCGCGCATCTCCGAATGCGTGACTTCATGAACTTGTACATCATCGCTCGTCTCCTCCAAATGGACAGTTTCTCACGAGCACAAGTATACCACATTTCACGTCCGCCGCGTAAACAAACCTTCACTCTCCCGCATTCGCTTACTTGCAATCGGCACTTGCAATCGGCACCCGCATTCAGCTCGTCACCCATGCGTCAACAGGTTCTCCCGCGTGGCGGCGCACTGGGACAACGGGCGTCTTGCCCGTTGCGGAATGCCTTCGGCTGCTCCATCAGCGCCGCATTGCCAAGCATCTGGAAATTCACTGTCATTCGCGAAGTTCGCGCCTCATATCTTCGCCACGATGTCGGGGATGTTGGACTTGTCCATTGACGAGAAGGCGAAACACTTCTTGCCGAGGTGGTTTAGCGACGCACCCACGTGGATAAGCACCGTCTTGTCGATTATGAGGAAGCGGTCGTGGAACTTGTCGGAAGTCCTGACCGTCAGCGAGTTTCCATACTGCGCGTTGAACCGCGCCACGTCGACGGCGTGGAGCAGCTTGTTACGGGAGTTCTTCACCACAAGCACCTGCACGCCCTGCCGCTTCTGCGCCATGAGCGGCAACACCGAGTCGGCGAAGTACGGGTCGATGACCAGTTTCTCATCTTGTGGAGTCATGCCGAGGTAGAGCGGCAGTCGCATTCGCTGCGACTCGTTCGGGTCGAGGGATTCCGGCCACACGTCGACAAAATCCACCAGCTTGTGCCGTCCGAGCGAATCCGCCAAGGTTTTTATTTCTGTTGCGATGTCATGTAACCGGCGAATGCTCGCGGCGTCTGCAGTGAGCGGTTTTCCAAGTTCATTTGCCATTGCCTGTAGCCGACTCGTCGTGTCAGCGTCAATCGTGTTTTTTTGTTTTCATTATCAGTTTTTCTTTCAGCAATTAATCGAGTGAACGCATCCTGCATTTCAACCAGCGGCATCTTCTCAACCCTGCGACTGCGGCAAGATTTCGTCCGCACCATAATCTCATTCTCTGTTTTCATAATCTCCCCCGAGACAATTTCCGTGCCAACACAAGGCAAGCCCCGAAACCTTACGCTTTCGGGGCTTGCCTGTGGTCCGAATTTGAATAAGTAATCAAGACTTTGACCTCTTGTAAAGCCCACTCTCCTTTAATACCTCATCATAAAAATTCTTCAAGTCACCATTATCCAGAGTGTAAATTATTGTCTCCCAAGAAATAACAACTGACCGTTTTGATATCTCTTCTGAAATTCTCAAGAGCTCGGGCTCGTCCTTGTGATATTTCTTGATTTTCACAAAAGAGTCGCCAGACTTGCCAAAGTCCCCTACTTTTTTTAAAGCATCTTCCCAATTTCTATTCAAGGAGTCAAACACTTTTTCATTATAATCCGAACTGCTTTGGGGATGAGGGCATATAACTATAAATCGACATCCCGCTACGTCCTTATCATTTTCCCCATTCATAACCAATTGTGCAAGGCAAGCAATATTTCTTGCCACCTGATCATAATCATTGTAATTTGACGTTCTTGAAGCAAGTTTACTTCCAACTTTTGCCTCTATCACAATAACACCAACATTATCATTACCATGAATTATTTCTACACCACGCTTGCTCCCAGAATCTTTCTCTGTTTCAGGATCATTTCTTAACGCAACATTTCCAAGAATAGCATCTGTCCATGTAGTCCCCTCTTTTTCGAGTGTGGGGCGCAAACCTCCTTCACTGATCCACCTAACATGCACTGCTTTCCTTAAAACTTCTAAGATTTCCGCATGATCGCCAGTGAAATCATCTGTAACATCATATAATTTTGCCAGTACCATTCTTAAAAGCCATGTCTCATTATACACCTCGGATCGTGCTATTGGTTTGCCTGAGATATTACAACACCGTAGCAACGCATCTGTTGCAGCTTTTACATTATCAAACATCTTTACCATTCCTTTCATTTTCAGTTAAGTTATTGCCTATGTGTCTCTACGTTCTCCGCGTCTCTGCGTGAGACACAAAAATCAATTCTACCCCTCTTCTTCCTCTCCAAGGGCTCTTCTGCACAACGCCTCGTTGCGGGCGTTCATCAGATGGCAGTTGTCGTAGTTTACGGGGAAAATTGGCACGTCGCTTGGAAACGAGCTGAGAATCAACTGACGCCCGTCGGCAAGAAACCGCGAATCCTCGACCGTCGGATCAAACCGTTGCGGAAGGCCATGCGCGACAGTCTTGATCCACCGGGCGAACGGCTCCTGCCGCAGGCGTCGCTCCAGCTCTTTTTCGCCTGGCGAAAGGAAACCACATACGGGCAGCATCCCGCGACGGGCCTTTTCGACCATCCGCTCTATCTCCGGCAGATGCTGCTCGACAGTCATCTTGCGCGTCAGCCGCACGGGGAACATAAACGGATTCGCCAGCAATGTCAAGTCGCCGATGGCGGTCCATGAAAGTGACGGATCGAGAACCGCATGCTTCAATCCGCTCCTTCGGATAAAGCGATCTGGATTGAGCGTCTTCCACATCTTCCGCGCCGGGTTCATCTTGATATACTTACGAACTGCCGCCAGCGGCCGGCCTGCGTTGACGAGCAACATCCAAAAATGATCCTCCCACACGAACGGCGCCTTCTCGCCGATCAAAGGAGCAACCAAGTCTTCTCCCTCTCGCCTGAAATGCTGAAACCAGTCAAGGATGTCAAATTCACGCGCCTTGCCGTAATCGACTATCAGAAGCAAATGCAGATGGTCAGGCATGATGATGAAATTGCTCGCCGTCAGGAACGGCCATCTGGCATGGATACCACGCCACAATGCGGCCATGGCCTCGCCCGCCGGCGTCAATTCAACGGTGTAGCCCGTCTTGCCATCTCGCTCCGCATTCTTCACAATGCGCGACAACACCTCCTTTCTTCCTCTCACGCAAAACGTGAGAAAGAAGAAACGCCGCCCGCGCTTGTCGAATTGCAATCTCATGATCCGCGTCTCCTGTCGACATCGGTCGGGGGAAGTTTCCCCCGAACCCCCTTTGCTCCACCAATCCCGCATCCAGCCGCGAAAGGTGCGCTTTGGGCGTCATGGCGGGGTTCGGGGCGCAGCCCCGGTTGTTGTCCAAAATCCGCGATCCTTGCCGCCAACTCGCGAAACGACCGGCCGCAACCATCCAGCAACTTGTGCGCTCGTTCGCGGATGGGGGCGAGCCACGCCTCATTCGGGCAATCTAATACGAGCGAAGCTGGGTTGGGGTCGTAGAGTTCAATTGTATCGCGGAAGTCTGCGGAAAGCTTCTTGTAGCGCATGAGCGTCTTGTACGCGGCGAGCAGATCGGGCGCATCCTTGAGGAAGCCGCGAATCCCCGTCTGCCATGGCGTATCGTAGTCGATGAAGTAACTGTCAGCCGTGCCGCTGTCATCAAACTTCTCGAACTTGTAGCCGACGCCGTGTGCAGCCTCGATATCCTCCAGCATCGAACCAAGCCGAATCATCGCCTCGCACGATTCATTGCGCCGCCGGTAGGCTTCGCGCAGCTCGTCCAGCGACGGCGGCTGCTTGGAGGATGTGCGTGAGGGTGATTTGTGTTGTTCGCTCCACGCGATCCGCCGAGCCTTGGCATGAGACATTTTCGACGATTCCAGTCTGAAATCGTTTCGTTCCGTCTCCGTCCTGTTCTTTCTTGGTCTGCCGCGCATGGTCGATATTATACCATAACTGTGATCTGCCGATTTAACACTTGCCTACGGCCTCCGCAAACTCCGCTGGATAGTGCGCCTTGAGATATGCCGACTGATAGGCAAGCCAAGCGTAGGCAACAGCGTGCGACTTGTTGAATGCATACGACGAGAACGCACGCCAATCGTCCCATATCTTGTCGATGAGCTTACGAGCTTCGCCCTCGTCCATCCACTTGCCGACACGAAACTCCTGGTTGGCGAGGCAGCCTTCGACGAACTTGACCTTCATCTCTTCCATGATGTCGAGTCGCTTCTTGCCCATCGCCTTGCGCAGCTTGTCCGATTCGCCCCGCGTGAAGCCGGCCAGCTTCCGCGAGAGTATCATGATCTGCTCCTGATAGATGGTTATTCCGTATGTCTCGCGTAGTTCCTCCTCCATGAGAGGATGATCGTATGCGACAGGCTCTTCGCCGTTCTTGCGCCGCACGAACGTAGGGATGCAGGCTATTGGCCCCGGACGATACAGAGCGTTCATGGCCACGAGGTCATCAAAGCATTTCGGCTTGAGCGCCATGAGCCAACGCTTCATCCCGGCGGACTCGAACTGGAAAATATGCTCAGTATCGCCCCTTGCAAAGACCTCCATCGTCTCAGGTTCCTCATGCGGGATCTTGTCGAGATCGACCACCTGTCCTTTCCGCTCCTTGATCAAGTTCACGCAACGCTTGTGGATTGACAAAGTCTTCAATCCAAGGATATCAAACTTTACGAGTCCTACGGGTTCGACATATTGTCCGTCATATTGCGTGATGAGTTCAGGCTCGCCAACCACGCGATCATTCGCCCCAATCGGCATTACAGGCAATGTTTCCGAAAGCGACTTGCGAGAGATGACGATTCCACAGGCATGTATGCCGGGTTGCCGAACACATCCTTCAAGCTTCTCGGCGATGCGAAGAATCTTCTTCTGCATATCTTCGCCATCCTCATACACCTGACGAAATTTCGCCGAACCGTCAAGTGCTCGTCTAAACGTCATCCGCGGCTCTTCAGGGACAAGTCCTGCGAGATCATTGGCTTTACGGATTGGATACTCCAGCACGCGCGAAACGTCCTTTATTGCACTCCGTGGTGCCATCTGTCCGAAAGTGACGATGTGGGCTACGTGGTCGCGTCCGTATTTGTAGCAAAGATATTCCACAACCTTCCCACGCCCAGTATCCTCAAAATCAATGTCAATGTCCGGCATTGAAATCCTGTCGGGGTTGAGGAAACGCTCGAAGAGGAGCCTGTGCTTGATTGGATCGATGGAGGTTATTCCGAGCGCATACGCAACCGCCGAACCAGTCGCCGAACCGCGTGCGGGGCCGACCCACACGCCCATTCGCCGCGCCGCCTCCACGTAGTCGTGGACGATGAGGAAGTAACTGGGAAAACCCATCTTCTTGATGACGTGCAACTCAAATTCGATCCGCTCTACTATTTCCGGCGGCGTCGGGTCTCCCCAACGCTTCTTCATGCCCTCGTACACGAGCGATGAGAGGTATTCCGCCTCGCTGCCGAACTCGTGCGGAATCGGAAATTCAACGACTTGAGGAGCTTCACAAATCTCGTAATCTTCGATTCGCTCTGCAAGCTTGACCGTGTTCTCGATCCATTCTGGATGCTTCTGGAAGCGCAAAGCCATCTCTTCGTGCGACATCAGATATTCAATCCCAGTGCAATGTCTGCTCCTCGCATCTGCCAATTTCCTGTAGTCGAAGATGGCGCAATAGGCATCAAACGCATCGGCATCTTCTTTTTCAAGGAACCTCACAGGATTTGCCGCGCAGACAATGACTGACGGCCATGCCGAACAATCGAAGTCGTCATTGTCCGCCATGAAAGCGAAATCGTCGCCAAACACATTCAAGCACCTATTCACGAAATCCGGTTCCGTATCACTCGTCATGCAGATAAGACCGTCGCGCCATTTCTCGATGTCGGAGAATGCTATGAATCGGTCTTGGGCACCTTGCGTTTGCACTTCAGCCGACGAGATACGGACAAGGTTGCGGTAGCCGATCTTGTTTTTTGCATAAAGATGTATGACATGACGTTTCTCATCTATTGTCGCCGTGACGGATCGTCCGATTATCGGCTTGATGGACGGGTAATCACCACCGAACTTTATCCACTGCGAACGACATGCCGCATGGAACTCGGCTGCGCCGAACATGAAGTTTCGGTCAGTGAGCGCAAGCGCGGGGAACCCCATCTTGCGCGCCTTGCGGACAAGTCTGGGAATCTGGCAGATGGAATTGCCCATCGAATACGCCGAGCAGACATCAAAAGGCACATAGTTGTTCATGTCACTTGACCTCCTCGGGCGTTTCGATGACGGCCTCAACCGTCGTTGCGTCGAAGTCAAAATGGTAGATGGACTCGTCGCGCATGGAGTCGAATATCTCGCCGTGCATTCCATCGAAGTGAGCCTTTACCTCGTCCATGTTGACGACAGGCGCGGATATGACGAGAAACTTCATGTTCTGCAACTTGAGTGCTGCCGCCCACCGACGCAACTCCACCTTGAACGCCTCCATTTTCTGGATGTGTTCTGCGTCGTTCGCGTCATAGAAGAGCTGGTACAGAAGAACGGGAATCGTGCCGCCCTTGAGCCCGGCCTTGTTGCAGGCGGACGCCGTCCGGTGCAGGAACTGGTACGAAATGTCCATGCTGTTCGACTTGAAATCCGCGAAGCCATCAAGTCCGGTGCAGTCTGCATTGTGGATATAGCACAGCCACGCCTTGAGTATGCGATGGCGGAGGAGAATGTCTGCCGCGCCCACGCCCTCGTTGAGCCACTCCCTGACCGTCTTGTCTGCGAAACGGACGTACTCCGTCATCTTGCCCTCCACGGCAATCTGCACGCCGGCTTCGAGAATCATGATGTCCGTCATCGAAGGACGGCCAATCCTCTCGCCGTCGAAAAGCGCGTCCGTGGGGAACTCAAAGAACTTGAGCGCACAGACGGGGTTGAAGTCGGGGAGATGCTTGTAAAGAAGCCTCCCGATCCTGCCGAGGTTCGCCGGCTGCCAGAATTCGGCGAGCGGAATCGAACTCGTCCGCCACGAATTGACGCGCGTCTTGCTGAGCTCGCCCAGTACCTCACCGTATGTTCCACGGGCAAATCCGAAGAAGTACCCGCGTTCATCATCTATCATTTCTTTTCTTTGTTTCATATTGCTGTTTGTCCTTTGACGACGCATATTCTATCAAAGCCCGCCAAACAAAATAATTTCCATTGACGCCCGTTCTCTCGGCGTCAATCCCCTTCGCCTCAGGCATACCTCAAGTCAATCAGGTCAATTCCCTCAAAGCGCTTGTCCCAGCGAATGAATCCGTATTCCCTGTTTCCGTCAAGCGTCTCGACGACAACGGCGGAATCCAGATAATCAGGCCATGTCTCATCCGTAAACGATGAGACGACGCCGCGCCCGGCAAGAAACGCCGCAACGTTGATATCGTGTGTCACGGCGACAACAAGATTCTCTCCAGAACGATGAAGGGCATGGAGCCGTGCCTCCAGTCCGCCGGTTGCCCTTCCAAGCGGCCTGTAGCCTTGCAACACTCCGCCAGTGAAGTACTCATTCAAATGTTCGTGATAGCGTCCTTCCGCTGCGAGCGCCATGCGGTCTTCGAGCATTCCAAAGAACGGAGAATCGCTTCCGAGAAATTCCGCAAGACGAATCTTGCGCGCAATCGAATTCACCGTTTTAGCGGCATCAAGGCCCATCGCCATTCCGCAGGCCGTCTGAACAGTGCGGAAAGTTCCACTCGCATAGAACGCGATTGAGCGTGGATGTACCGTATTGGTCAGCATCGCGCCGAATTGCCGCGACATTCGCCACCCGCGTTCAGTGAGCGCGAGGCTTGCGCCAAATGTCATGTCTCCAGGCTCAAGCGGCGGACGTTCCGCATGGCGGATAAGCATCGTCACATTGCATCCATCTTCAAGCGCGTCCTTTATGTCGCACAACCGCATTTCGCCCCGCACCTTGCGAGAATACCGGCCTACCCGTTCGTTATTTCCCTCGTTTCTCATACACGGCACCATATTAGCAATGTCCGTGCCAAACCGGAAAAAGGCAAATTACAGATCGTTTTTCCGGCCTCATGCCGCCCAGATTCTTAGCAAGCGGCCAAAGCAGCTGGTCAAATTTTCACCACCCGCTCAAATCATGACCGCCGCTTCAGCAACGGACAAGATGGACCGTCTGGGACCCAAAGGCCCTGTCGGTCGTGGAAATCTTGCCGTCCCACGGCTTCGTGACGTCCGCGAGTACTGCAAAAAAGCGCGTCAGAGCGACAGCACGTATTCGGCGAGGTCCTTGATCTGCTCGGGGGTGAGCTTGGAGGTCTCGCCGTGTTTGTCGTTGGGGTTGCAGATCGTCAGGACTTCCTCCATCGTGAGGGCTCGGCCGTCGTAGAGGTAGGGGGCCGTGCGCCAGCACTCGGCGAGCGTCGGCGTGTCGAACTTGCGGCCCGTCTCCGTGGCCGCGCCCACGCCCACGTCGTAGAGCTTGAGGTCGGTCCAGAGGGGTTCGCCGCCGGGCGCCTTCTTCTCGGGCGTGTGGCACTCCGCGCACTTCGCCTGGCGGAACAGCTTTTCGCCGCGCTGCGCGCGGGCGGAGAGCTTGCCGTTCACGAGGTAGGGGCTCGGCACGGGCTTCATCTTCTCCACGTAGGCGTCGAAGCAGTAGACGTCCTCCTCGGGACGCGTGACGAACTGGATGTGGATGAGGCCGGCGGCGTTGCAGGCGTGCATGTCCTTGCGGATGCCGGTGATCATCGTGGGCGGCGTCACGTGGTTGTAGAGCTCGCTGCGCGTCTGCTTGGGGTTGCCCATGCCGTCGTTCAGGAGGTCCCAGTTGAGGCCGTCCACGCGCCCGTCGGGATGGCAGCTCGCGCAGCTCTGCCACTGCTGGAAGCACATCGAGCCGTCGTTGTAGAGCATCTCGCCGCGGCGCGCGCGGTCGCGAGAGAGGTCGGGCTTCGGGCCGAGGGGCACCACCTGGGCGCGCGCGGCCGGGTCGTCGAGGTTGAAGAGCGAGACGGCGTCCTCGAAGTAGAGCGCGGTCACCGCGGTGCGCCCGGAGAGGAGCACGCCGCGCGGGCCGTTGCCGCCCGCGAGCACGCGGCGGCGGATCGACACGAGGAACGCGAGGTCGTTCGGCACGTCCTCGGCGCTCTTCACGATGCCGCTCGCGCTCTCGCCCTTCGCGGCCTTCGCGAGGCGGTCGTGGAGCGCGGCGCGGTCGATGAGGGAGAGCTCGCACGTGCCCGCGTGCGCGACCACGAGCGTGCGGCCGTCCGCCGTCACCGCGACGCCCCACGGGTTCGCCCCGCCGCGGTCCACGTCGTCGAGGAGCACGGTGTTCACGTACGCGCCCGTGGCGCCGTCGAACACGCTGAGCGCGGCGGTGTTCATCCAGCCGCGCTCGAGCTGCGTGGTGGGCAGCTGGTAGCGGCCCATCGTGTGCGTCACGTACACGGACTTGCCGTCGGGCGACGACGCGATGCCGCGCACGCCCGTGGAGCCGTTCGGGAGCATGACGTGCCGCACGGCGAACGTGCGCGTGTCAACTACGCTCACGGCCGCCGCCACCACGTCGTTCGTGGACGCGCAGTACGGCAGCAGATTGGCGACGAAGAGGAGCTTCCCCTCCGCGCCGAGCGTCGCGGCGAACGGCTCGCGGAGGGCCTTGACCGTCTTCACGACCGTCATCTTCTCGGCGTCGAGCACGCTCACCTGGGCGAGGAAGCGGTTGAGCACGTACACGGTGCGGCCGTCCTTGGAGAGGACCGGCCCGCAGGGGCTGTGTCCCACGGCGGCGGTCTTGACGCATTTTCCATCGGGCGCGTACTTGCGCAGCTCGCCGTTCGCCTCGCCGCACGTCACGTACACGAACCCGCCGCCCGCGGCGATGCCCGTGGGGTTGGCGGCCACCGGCCACTGGCGCACCACCCGGCCGTCGCGCGACACCTCCGCCACGCGCGCCGCAGTGGCCTCCGTCACGTACGCGCCGCCGCCGGGGGCGGGCGCGAGGAACTCGGGCGAAAGGTAACTCTGCGCGGACGCCGCACAGGCGCACGCGAACACCAGCACTCCACAGACTTGTTTCATTTGGTTTCCTTCTTCTCTCAATCGCATTTCGAGCACGACACGGGGCGGATGCGCACG
The DNA here is from genome assembly GCA_900320225.1 of uncultured Lentisphaerota bacterium. Taxonomy (GTDB): domain Bacteria; phylum Verrucomicrobiota; class Kiritimatiellia; order RFP12; family UBA1067; genus RUG572. The sequence continues at coordinate 5,116 of ONRL01000063.1, read as the reverse complement.
AGGTGCGTACCGTGCGGCGGCACTTTCACGGCGTAAAAGCCGGAATGCTTGCCCTCGCAGCGCTGGCGCCAGAGGTCGCGCACGACGTACTGCCCGCCGCCCAGGCCGAGGTCGAGGAACGGCACCTTGATCTCGCGCGCGAGCGGATAGCGGTTGACGAGCGCCACGGCGAGGGAGCCGTCCACGAGCGGACGCGTCCAGACGCTCTCGGCGTCCGTGTGGCGGATCCGGCGCGCGGCCATGCCGAGGCGGTCCTGGCTCACGGCGATCACCTCGTCGTTCACGAGCAGGTTGCGCGTGAATTCGTCAAGCGCGGCGAGGTCGCAGCCGATGAGGAGCGGCGAGCCGATCATGCACCAGAGCGACACGTGCGTGTACTGCTCGTTGGGCGTGAGGAAGGTCGGGTGGTCGCTGCCGAACGAGTGCTGGCCGCCGATGATCATCATGTCGGGGTCGGCCCAGCAGCCGGGGGCGGACCACTTCCAGTACTCCGCGCCGATGCGCGACTCGATCGCCTTCTCCATCCACACCCAGGCGTCCTTGAGGTCGTCCCAGCTGCGCCAGCAGTTCGCGCCCGCGTCGCGCGCCCACTCCTCGGTCTTGCCCATGCCGTACTGGCAGAAGGAGTAGAGGATGTCGCGGTTCTGCTTCTTCAGGCACTCGCCCATGAGGCGGTACGGCTTCTCGTAGCCGGGATGGCGCACGCCCTCGCGGGCGGGATGCTTCTGGCCGGCGGCCTTCAGCTCCTCGTTGAACACCTTGCCGTAGCTGCACCAGTCGTATTTCACGTAGTCGAAGCCCCACTCGGCCCAGCTCGTGGCGTCCTGCATCTCGTGCTGGTAGCTGCCCTCGCACCGCCCGCACGTGACGGGACCGGGGCTGGAATAGAGGCCCGCCTTGAAGCCGAAGGAGTGGATGTAGTCGGTGAGAGCCTTCATGTCGGGGAACGAGCGGTTCGGGATGATGCGCCCCTCGGCGTCGCGCGCCGGGCCGATCACGTCCTCGCGGTTGAAGTACTCCTGGCGCTCCTTGATGCGCGGGCAGCCGGAGTTGTTCATCTCCCACCAGTCGTCGAGGTTGATGTAGGCCCAGCCGTGGTCGCCGAGGCCCGAGGCGTCCATCGCCTTCGCGGAGGAGCGCGCGTACTCGTCCGTGAGGCGATAGCACCACACGTTCCAGCTGTTCCACCCCATCGGCGGGGTAAGCGCGATCGTGTCGCCCACCGCGAGGCGGATCACGCGCGTGGCGGACCCCTTCGCGTTCGAGGCCGTGACGGTGATGTCGTAGGCGCCCTTCTCCTTGGGCGCGACGCCGCCGAGGATTCCCTTCGCGGGGTCGAGCGTCACGCCGGGGGGCAGGCCCTTCGCCGTGAACGTCATCGGGCGCACGCCGGACGTGGCGATGCGGAAGATCACGGGATGGCCGGGCCGAACGCCCCAGATGTCCGCGCCGTTGATCTGCGGCTCCGGCTTCTCGGGCGGGGTGAGGATGCCGAGCTGCGCGGTGAGGGCGGGGTCGGTGATCGGACGCAGCTCCGCGCCGTCCTCGCACGTGAAGCGCGCGTCGCCCCAGCCGCAGTTCGCGGCGTCGAACGCGGTCCACACGCCGCCGCCGATCGTCTCGAGCAGGATTTCCCGCGCGCCGGCGAGCGGCACGTTCACGGAAACCGGGTCTTGGCCGAGCTTGCGCTCGCCGGAGCGCCACACGACCTTGCCGTCCGCCCACACGCGGAACTCGGCCGTGGGCTTGCCGTAGCTCTTGCCGGAGCCAGCTTTCTTCGCGTCGTCGTCGATGCCCACCAGGGCCTCGAACGCGGTCACCTTCCCGTTCGCGGCGAACGCGACGCAGCCCTCGGGGTGCGTGCCGATGCCGCGCGCGTAGACCTTGCCGGACAGCGTGATCGGATGGCCGTCCACGGACTGCCGCGCGGCGACCTTCTTCCCCGCGCCGCACGTCGCGGCGGAGAGGTCGAATTCGTCGACGTATTTGACGCCACCCGCGCACAGCAACGCGCCGAACGCGGAAACAAGAAAGACTGATCTCTTCATTTGCAGGACTCCTCTAGTTTGAGTGCGTGCAATTATACCATCTTCCCCCTTGCGGGGCAAGCCGCAAGCGCATGCAACGGACTGCAGGGCACCTTAAAAACCGCGACGGGGCGTGAGCAGGCCGATCTTCTCGAACGGAATCGGCTTGAAGCCAGGGATTTTCCGGTAAAGCTCGGCGTCCGGCACGAGGCGGAAGTCCTTCCCGCGCAGGTCGCGGAAGCCCGGATCGTGGTTGAACACAACGTCCGTCGCGTTCGTGTACCAGCGACCCGAGAGGATGCCGGGGCGCTTCTCGCCGTGCTTCCGGCCCGGCAGGGTCGCCGGACAGTTCACGAACGCGTTGTTGAAGGCGGCGTTCCAGCGGATCGCGTCGGGCTGCGGGTCGAAGTAGCCGACGAGCTCGGGATAGCGCGTGGTGTACGGCGGCTGGCGGATGTCGACCTCCTGGGTCAGACGGCCCTGCTCCAGGGGCGACTGGAGGAAGTCCGCCCAGCGCTTCTGCGGCCACGGCGCCGAGCCGAGCGGTCGCTTGCACTCGATGAAGATGCAGTTGTCGACGACGTTCGAGTAACCGCCGTGGCAGAACACCGTGCCGAAGCCGCCGAAACCCGGCTCGCCGCAGCGGTAGAACACGTTGCCGATCACGAAGTCGCCGCCGTCGCCGTCGTCGAAGTACACGGCCGCGTTGCCGTGCCCGCGCGGCGACCCGATCTCGCTCCAGAAGTTGTAGCGCAGCACGTTGCCGCGGCAGGACGGGTTGCGTCCCTTGTAGAAGGCGGACGCGTCGTCGGAGCTCATGCAGACGTTCGACACGACGTTGTACTCGAACACGTGGTCGTTGCCGTACAGGCCCACCGCCATGTGCGGCGCGCCCGACAGCTCGTTGTGGCGCGCCACGTTGCCGCACCCGCCGATCTGGATGGCGCTCGCATAGGTGAGGCAGTGTTGCGAGAAGTCGCGGATGAGGCAGTCCTCGACGAGGTTCCGCCCCGGAGTGAGCGTCTTGCGGTTGCCGCCGCCGAGCATGATCCCGCCCGTGCCCGTGTCGTGGATGTCGCAGGTGACGACGCGGCAGTCCGTGCAGCCCTCCGCGTAGACAGCCTTGCAACGGATGTTGTAGAGACGACACTTCTCGAGCGCGACGCGCGTGCAGCGCTTCAGCAGGACGGCGTCCCCCTGGCATTCGGTGAAGTCGATGCCGCGGAAGACGATGTCCGCGCCGTTCTCGATGGCGAGCAGGTGGCGCCACTTCGCGCCAAGGACCACGCGCGAGTTCTTCCCGAACGACGCCGGCGGGTAGAGGTAGATTTTCTTCGCGTCGCGGTCCACGTAGTACTCGCCGGGCGCGTCCAGCTCCTCCAGCAGGTGCACGGCGCGCCAGCGGCGTGGCGACGGGTTGCCCGCACGCACGCCGTACTGGTGCTGCACGGCGAACGTGATCGAGTTGGAGGCCGTGTTGATGGACGCGACGGGGATGACGGCGTCGTACCAGTCAAAGCACCAGAACCCGTGCAGCCACACGTACGGTGCGCCCGTCCAGCGCGCGGGCCGGTCGCCGGAATACCCGAAGGTGCCGCCGCGCGGCTGGGCATTTGCCTTCGGGCCCTTGAGCGAGTCGCCCACGCTGCCGTCGTTGTTCTTCGTTCCCGGGTCGATGAACTTCGCGATCGTGGACCAGCCCTCGTTCGGCCACCGCGCGGGCGTCATGCGCACGCCGTCCACGAACAGCTCGGGAATGGGCAGCGGCGCGCGGGCCTCGCGCTTCAGGACGTCGCCGAGCCACGCGTTCTCCGATGCGAGGTCGACCACGAGCACCTGCGCGCGCGCGGCGGGATCGACGCGCGGCGTGCCTTCGGGAACGGGCTTGAAGCGCGCCGGCTTCAGCTCGATGCCGTCGCAGATCACGGCGCGTCCGCCGTCCGCCGAACGCCACGTCACGCCTGCGTCCCGTGCGTCGAGCTTCAATGTGGCCGAGCGCCGGTAGACGCCGGGCGCGAGCACGATCTCCACGCCGTCCGCGCGCTTTTCCGCCGGCAGCGCGCGCGCCGCGTCCCGCGCCGCCTCCAGCGATCCGCCGGGCTTCACCTCGATCACATGCGGCGCGCCCTGCGCGCACACGACCGCGCCCTGTATCGCCAGCGCGACAAGACCGCGAACACCAACTCGTATTGCCATCTTCTTTGCTTTCTTTTCACCGAACGACTAGGATCGTGCCCTTTGAAACAAGCCGGAGCTGCCCGTTGGACACGAGTATGCCGAGATTGCGCGCGCGCTGCCCGGCTGAAGAATTCAGCGCATCAATTATGACAAAATATCACGCTGGACGCAAGAGGGGGGATCTGGAGTTTACCCATTTTTCGGGGATCGCTCTGAAGGAGTCTAGAGACGGCGGCAAAAAGAGCCGCACCCGCCCGCCGTTTTTCGGCAGAATACCGACTCGCAAAAAACAACTAGGACAAGGAGGGGGCTCTTCCCGGTTCTTCGCAAGAAGAAGCCCCTGCAACCATGTCCAAGCATCGCTCAAGTCCTTGTTCTTGCAGAACGGACGGAGCGACCGTCACTTGAACAGTATCATCATGCCGTCGCTTTCGCCGCGCACGTCGAGGATGCCGCGAAGCGTATTGCCGGTCATGAAGTACGTGTCGCTGCGGTTGCTCGCCGCGCTCGCCGCATTGCCATAGGTTCCAAGGTGTTGCCGCACGCCCTCGAAGTACAGGTTGCGGCAGACGATCCGCGCATTGTCGACAAGCGTCAGCCTGCCGCCGTTGGAGAGATACACGTCCACGTTGCGCCCGAGCAGCGCGCCCGGTTCGAACATCACCGCCGCGTTGTTGTTTGAGACAACCACCGTTCCGTTCGTCCATCCCTCGCCGTTCATGAAGTGAAGCGTGCTTTGCGTGGCGCAGACGGTGCCCGTGGACGAGGAGATCGACCTCAGGGTCATCGCCTTCGGACCTGCCTTGACGAACGAGGCCGCGCCTTCGAACTTCACGTGAGCCGTCTGGTCGGAGCCGCTCGTCGTGGCGATGAGCGTGGCCGGCTTGTCGCTCGTGATCGTGCTGATTTTC
>ONRL01000045.1 GCA_900320225.1 uncultured Lentisphaerota bacterium | reverse complement strand
GAATGCGCCGCCGCGCCTGCACCGTCTGCTCGAACCGGCGAACGACTACATCGAACTTGCGCAGGACGCGTCGCTGAACGGGGATTCGGAAAAGGCGATTGAGAACTATCGTCTCGCGCTCGGTGAGCTCGACCGGGTGGAGGCCGAGCACCCCGATCGCGCCGAGAGTTCCGAGTTCGCGCCGCTCCGTCTCCGCCGAGCGACCTGCATGGCGGCCATCGACGCCATCCGCTTTGCGCAGGTCAATGAAAACGTGCGCCCCGTGTCCGTCACGGACACGACCGAGCTGCAGAAGCGCTGGGAAAAACTCCATGGTTTCGCGGACGAGGAGGACGAGGAAAAAACACCTGTCCAGGCCTCGTCGAAGGAAGAAACAAAACAGGCGCCCCCGACGACGGAAAAGGAAGAGGCAAAACCAGTTCCGCCGAAGAAGGAAGAAGAAGCAAGAAGGAAGAAGAAGCCAAGCCGGCGCCCCCGCCGAAGGAAGAGGCCAAGCCGACTCCTCCGCCCGAGGAAAAGAAACCTCTGTCCCCGCCCGAGGAAAAGAAGCCCGTGCCGTTGCCGGCGGATTGGAGCGGACGCATTGCGCAGGCGATGTCGGATCTGCGCGCGCAGGACTACGCGGCGGCGGACGTGTTGTTGGAGTCGATGTTGCACGAGCGTCCGAAGGACCTGAACGCCTTGCTGTTGCGTGCGGCCGCGCAGGCGGGCACGAAGAGCTATTATGCGGCGCAGCGGACTCTGGAGCGGGCGATGCGCGCGCATCCGCGGTCGTATCTCCCGTACTACAATCTCGCGAACTTGCTGATACAGCAAAACGGCGACCTCGAAGCGGCGCGGGAATACTACGAACTGGGCCGGACGGTCGGCGGGCCCGTCAACAAGGCGCTTGAAACACGGTTGAAGGGAAAAGGACAATGAGGATTCTGCTGGCGTATGTGTGTGCGGTGGCCGTGACGGTGGCCGCCGCTCAGGACTCAACCGTGGTGGATGAGGTGGCGCGTGCGGCGAAGGCGCCGCCGAAGCTGACGCTGGAGGCGTCTGCGGCGGACGTGTTGGCGGCCTGCCGCGAGATGTTGCCGAGGCGCCCGATCGAGCTGACGGGCGCGTTGATCCTGCGCAACCGCAAGGGCATTGTCCAGAAGGAGTGCGACTACCGTCTCGTCATGCGGAGGAGCCAAGAGGCGACGCTCCTGTCGGTTCGCCTGTTCGCGCGGCATGAGACGAACGAACTCGCGTCCGTGACGATCGCGCGCCGCGGCGCGGCGCGGCCGACGATCCAGCTCATGTCCGGCGGAACGACCCAGACGGTCGGGTCGCCGCTTGATCGCGTGATGGACACCGACGTGACGTGGCTGGACCTCACCTTCGACTTCCTCTGGTGGACGGACGCCGCCTACGAGGTGGAGCGCGAGGGGGAGACGGTGCACGGGCAGACCTGCATGGTGATCCTCGTGCGCCCGCCGGAGAAGATCGAGGGGCTTGAGGCCGTGCGCCTGTGGGCGGACAAGAAGACGGGATGCCTCATGCAGGCGGAACAGCTGGGCGCTGGGCTGAAGCCGTTGCGGCGCCTCTGGGGCACGCGCGTGAAGAAGTTTGACAATCGGTGGATGGTGAGCGTGCTCGAAGTCGAGACGCTCGGATCGCGCCACCGGACGAAGATTACCGTGGAAGATCTCAAGGAACTGTGACGGGCCGGGGCGTTGTTCATCCTGTTGTCCATTTCCGCGCTGATCGTCCTTTTCCTGCTCTCGGCCTTCTTCTCGGCTTCGGAGACGGTGCTCTTTTCGCTCACGCCGTTGCAGGTGCGGCGGTTGAAGGACCACCGTCCGGCGGTGGGCGCGCGGATTGCCGCGTGGTTGGAGGAGCCGTCGCGGGTGCTCTCCACGATTCTCGCCGGCAACACGCTCGTCAACTTCGCCATTGCCGGCCTCGGCTACCTGTTGCTGGAGCGGACGGTGCCCCGATACGCGGAAGTTCTGTCCGTGCCGCTGTTCACCCTGCTGCTGCTCATGTTCGGCGAGATCGTGCCCAAGCAGTTCGCGTTGCGCCATGCGGAACGGCTGGCGCCCGCCTGCGCACGCGCGCTGAAGGCGTGCCTCGTGCTGCTGGCGCCGTTCTCGCGCCTGATGGTGGCGGGTTCGCGCGTGTTCGGGAACCTGCTCACGCGCGAGCGCCGCGCGCTCTCGGACGACGAGATGCGCACGGTCGTGGAGTCCGCCGCCGCCTCGGGCGAGCTTGACCGAGAGGAGGCGTCGATGGTGGAGGGCGTGATGCGGTTACCGGATCTCTACGCGCTCAACGAAATGACGCCGCGCGTCCGCCTCGTGGGCGTGGAGGCCACGTTGCCGGACGCGGAGAAGATCGCGCGCGCCGAGGCGTCCGAATACCCGTACCTTCCGGTCTACCGCGGCGACATGGACCACGTGGAGGGCTTTCTCGACACGGAGCGGCTGCTGTCCGATCCCGCCCGTCGCGTGTCCGACGCGACGGAGCGCCCGTTGCGCGTCCCGGAACACGAGGGACTGGACGACCTGCTCGTCACTTTCATGAAAACGGGACGGAAGATCGCGCTCGTCACGGACCGCTGGGGCGGCACGGCGGGCGTGATCACGCGCGGCGACATCCTCGAGCTGATTGTGAAGCCGGTCGTGGACGACGACGAGGAGGACGGCCGGTGAAAGACATTCTCCTGATGTTCCTGTTGTTGGCGTCCGTCTGCGCGGCCGGTTTCTGCGCCGGAGTCGAGACGGGATTCCTCTCCGTCTCGCGCGTGCGCCTGCTGTCGCTCGTGCGCCAGGGTTCGACGCGGGCGCGGCGGCTCGCGAAGGCGCTGGGGGACATGTCGCGCGTGGTGACGACGCTGCTCGTCGGGAACAACCTCGCGGCGGTGACGGTGTCGACGGTGTCGGCGGTACTGGCCCTGCGGCTGTTCTCCTCCTCGCCCCTGCTCCAGACGGGGTGGACGCTGTTCGTCGCCGCGCTGATGCTCTTCGTCGGGGAGTACTTGCCGAAACTCCTCTTCGCGACGCGTCCGCTCCGCCGGTCGCTTTCGGCCATGCGTGCCTACCGCCTGCTCGAAGTCCTCCTCGCGCCGCTGGTGGGCGTGTTTGCGGCGGTCACGCGCGTGGTGTTCAAGGTGCGGCCGATGAAGAGCGGGCGCCTGGGCGTGTCCCGCGCCGGTTTGCGGACGCTCGTCTCCGACAAGGACGGCTCGACCCGCCTCACGCCCTTCGAGCGAACGCTCATCGCGCGCGTCCTCGACCTCCAGGCGCTTGCGGCCGCGGACCTGATGCACCCGGTGGGCGCGGCGGACGGCGCGCCGGGCGCGCTGCGCATCGCCTCCCAGACGCGCGGCGACGACATTCTGCCGCTGATGCGCCGCGTCCGGCAGCCCGTGGCGAGCGTTTTTGACGAGGAGACGGGTGAAATCGTCGGAGTGGTTTCTGAAGAAGATGTACTTCTCGCCTTGACCGGAGTACTCAAAGAAGGGTAAAATATTACCCGCACATCTCAAAGGAGACAGCAATGGATACTAAACAAGATTCAGAAAAGCCCGCAGCCGAAACGCCTGCGGCCGAGACACCTGCGGTCGAGACGCCCGCAGCCGAGACGCCCGCGATCGAACCGCCCGCGGCCGAACCGCCGAAGAAGAAGCCGTTGCCATGGCGGATTCTCAAGGGGTTGTTGAAGTTCGTGGGTTGTCTGCTCGCCATCGTCGTCTTGGCGCTCCTCGCGTTGCCGCTCTGGATCAACCCTGCCGCGACGTCGCTCACGAAGGCGCTTGTGCCGGGCTACACGGGTACGGCATTCAGCCTTGACCGCCTCAACCTGAACCCCTATACGGGCAAGTTGCTCATCGCCGGCGTCAAGCTCGAAAACCCCAAGGGTTATGCCGAGAAGGACGCGTTCACGCTGGGCTCGCTCAGCGCGGAGTTCGAGACCCTGTCGCTGCTGTCGAACACGATCCGGGTGCACGACGTCACCATCGACGCGCCGTTCGCGAGCTGGGTCTTTGACGCGGAGGGCACGAACAACTTCGACCGCATCATCGCGGCGGTCAACGAGAAACTCGGACCGAAGAAAGAAAAGAAGAAGGAGCCGAGCGAGACGAAGGTTCTGCTTGACAAGGTGACGATCAAGAACGTGCGGGTCGTCGTCAACACCGGCGTGTTCGAGCTCTCGTCGCTCACGCTGTCGGACTTCGGAAAGGACACGCCCGCGAAGCTCGAGATCGCCGGCGTGAAGCTCGTGAACCCCAACGGGTTCCCCGAGCCGAACGCCTTCAGCCTCAAGTCGCTCAATGTCGGGATGGAGACGGCCGACCTGTCGAAGAAGCCGCTGGTGTTCCACGACATCATCGTCGACTCCACCTACGCCGGCCTCGTCTACAACGACGCGGGCGAAAGCAACTTCGACGTCATCCTCAAGCCGATCAAGGGCGGCGAGGAGAAGGACGGGAAGAAGGAGGACGTCGCGAAGGACGAGAAGAAGAAGGACGCGGAGGATGACATTCCGCGCGTGGTGATCGACAAACTCGACATCACCGGCACGAAGTTGCAGTACCGCAAGGTGACGCTGCCCATCCCGTTGCCCACCTTCAACGACATCGGCAAGTCTTCGAAGGACGGCGCGACGGTGAAGGAAGTCGCCAACCAGGTGGTCGACAAGGCGAAGGGCGCGATGAGCGGCCTCGGGGAATTCGCCAGCATGATCGGGAGCGGCGCGGCGGACCTGCTTGGCGCCGGCGCCACAAATCTCCTCGGCAACGCGAGCGAGCTTGTGAGCGGCGGTGTCTCCAACGTACTGGGCAGCGCGTCCAACGTGTTGGGCGGCGCGTCCGACGCGATCAGCGGCGGCGCCTCCAACGTGCTGAGCAGCGCCAAGGGACTGTTGGGCGGCATGTTGCCCGGCGGCGGCGACGAGAAGAAGGACGAGAAGAAGAAGGATGGCGATCCCGGGATGGCCGACAAGGCCGTCGAGAGTGCGAAAGACGCCGGCAAGGCGATCGGCGAGGGCGCGAAGAACCTCGGCGAGGGAGCGAAAGGCGCGGTTGAGGGCATGCTCAAGAAGGTCCCCAACCCCTTCGCCAAGTAAACGACGGGAACGATGGCGGGCACGATCCATCTGGTCGGCATCGGCGGCGTCGGGATGAGCGCGCTTGCGCAGGCTTATCTCGACGCCGGGCATGCCGTCTCGGGCGCAGACCGCTCGCTGCGCGCGGACGGATCGCGCACGCCCGTTCTGGAGGCTCTGGCCGCAGAGGGCGTGCGGCTTTCCCCGGACGACGGATCGGGCGTGGACGCCGGCACGGCGCGCGTGGTGGTCTCCACGGCCATCGAGGACGCGAATCCCGACCTTGTGGCGGCGCGCGCGCGCGGCATCCCCGTGGTGCACCGCGCGGCCGCGCTCGCCGAGGTGTTGTCCGCACGCAAGCTCGTCGCCGTGGCCGGCACGTGCGGCAAGTCCACCGTCACCGCCATCCTCGGCTACGTGCTGTCTGTTTGCGGTTTCGATCCGACGGTCGTGAACGGCGCGCAGATCGCGGGCTGGGACGAGAACGGCACGCGCGTGGGTTCCGTGCGGAAGGGCGCGGGCGACTACGCCGTCGCCGAGGTGGATGAAAGCGACAAGTCGCTTACCGCATTCCATCCGTATGCCGCGATCATCACGAACGCCTCCGCCGACCATTACTCGAAGGAGGAGATGGATGCCGTCTTCGACGCCTTCGTCCGCGACGTGCCGGGCCCGGTCATTGACGGACGTGACTCGTCGGGGAAGCGGCACTCCGGCCGCTTCGACCAAGAGGTGGAAGCGGCGATTGGCACGTTCCCGATGCCGGGTGCGCACAACCGCGCGAACGCGCGGCTCGCGCTCGCCATGGCCTGCGCGCTCGGCGCGGATCCCGTGCAGGCGGCCGCCGCGCTGGCCACGTTCCCCGGGGTGGAACGGCGCCTTCAGAGAGTCGGTTCGATTTCGTGCGGCGACCACGAGGTCGCCGTCTACGACGACTACGCCCACAACCCCGAGAAGCTGCACGCGATGTGGACGACGCTCGCGGACGCGTTTCCGCGCGGCGTGGCGGCGGTGTGGCGTCCGCACGGCTACGGTCCGCTGCGCAAGATGCTGGAGCCGCTCGCCGCGGCGTTCCGCAGCGTGATGCGTCCGCAGGACGCGCTCGTGCTGCTGCCCGTGTACGACGCGGGCGGCACGGCTGACCGCAGCGTCAACTCCGACGCCCTCGCGGCGCGCCTCGCGGACGCGTCCGGTGCCGTGGAGCTCGTTCAGGACTTGAAAGGAGCGGAGGCCTACCTCCGCGCGCGCGCCGACGCATTCGGCGTAATCGTAACGGCTGGCGCGCGCGACCCGGGGCTCCCCGTGCTCGCCCGGCGCCTCGCAGGAAAGGAAAAATGAAGATGAAGATGCAATTCGGACTGTGTTTGGCTCTTGCAGCAGCTTTCGCCGTCACGCCCTTGGGATCCGCCTGGGCGGCGGACGCAAAGGGCGCCAAGGAGGCCAAGGAGGAGAAGGGAGCAAAGGAGGCCGCCAAAGACACGAAGGACGCCAAGGAGGCGAAGGGCGCCAAGGAGGCGAAGGAGGACGAAGAGAAGACGGGTCCGACCGAAGCCGAGATGGCAAAGGCCCGCAAGCTCAAGAAACCGATCTACATGAAGTCCGCCGAGGCGCTCAAGTCCGCCGAGATGTGCGGGCAGCCCCTCGTCGCCTTCCTGCTCATCGAGGACAATCCCCGCGGGTTTCCCATTTCGCAGTTCATTGAGAAGAAGCTCATGGGCATGAAGCAGTTCAAGGACGATTTCGCCAAGAAGAACCTCGTGCTGCTGAAGCTCAAGGCGAAGCGCGACGGCAAGGATCCCAAGAAGATCAACACACGCCAGATGAAGGATCCAGACCGCAAGATCTTCGAGAACTTCGGTCTTGACGAGAAGGCCGTGGCGCGGGCGAAGCGCGACGGCAAGGACGAGCCGAAGTTTGATGACGCGAGCAATTACCCGGCCGTTGTGGTCATCTCGCCGGATGGCACGCGCCTGCTCTTCCGCATGCCGAGCTACGACAAGGAGGGAGGATTCGGCGTGTGGCTCACCACGGTCGTCGACATGATGCGCACGGCCCAGTTCGAGCCCGAGGTGTCCAAGGCCATCGAGAAAATCCTCGAGAACCCCACCGAACCGAAGAAGTGGAAGTAAAGACGATGCCGGAGCCTGCACGCTTCGCCTACCCGGCCTGCCGCCTCGTGCGGGGCTCGCAGGCCTCTCTCGACGCCGCGCTTGCGCGGTTCGGCGCGCAGCCGGTCGACGAAGTGCGCCTCGCGCCGGAGGGCTGGAGCGGCTGGCCGACGAAACGCACCACGCTCGCCGCCGAGGCGAGCGTGGCCGGCGTCGGCACGTTCCGCGGACGCGAACGCCGCACGATCACGTTCGCGCCATCCACGCGCCCCGGCTGGTGGATCCGCCGCACGGACCAACCCGAACAGCTGGACACGGCCGTCGACATCGCCAACCTCTGGACGTCCGCGCGCAACCTCGTGCTGCGCTCAGGCTCCCCCCACAATTACCTGCGCATGGTCGAGCACATCGTGGCGCTCCGCGCAGGGCTCGGCCTTGACAACGTGGTGCTTGAGACGAACAGCGGCGACCCGCCCCTCTTCGACGAATCCTCCCGCTCGATGGTCGACGCCGTGCGGAATGCCGGGATCGTGGAGACGGATGAAGATGCCACCTACGTCACCGTAAGGGAGCCGCTTGCGTTCGCCGGCACGCGCGGCGACTTCCTGCTCTTCCTTCCCGACGACGGGTCGCGGCGCCTGCGGCTCGACGTGGCGATCAACTGGCGGACGATCATCGGCGACCAGCGCGTCGTCTTCGACGTGACGCCCGAGACGTTCGCCTACGGTGCCTACGCGCGCACGAACGCGACGCACCGCCAGTACCAGCTCGCGTGGGCGTTCGGCTGGCTGTTCGCCGACACGCGCCATCTCGGCTACAACAAGAACAACATCCTCATCCACGGCCGCAAGCGCTGGTACGGGGAGCCCCGTTTCCCGCTCGAGAAGCCCGACGGCACGAAGAAGTTCCTCGAGCCGGTGTGGCACCGCGCGACGCTCGACCTCCTGGCGGCGCTTGCGCTCACGGGCCCCGACCGCTTCGTCGGCACGGTGGTGAGCTACCGCGCGGGCCACACGCAGGACTGCGACGCCGTGCGCGCGCTTTACCGAAACGACCTCCTCGTTCGGGCGTAGGCGCGGCATTCACGGCCGAGGCGCACATGGCAAATCCGCAATCGTTCATGAATCGTCAATGAGTCAGCTTATGAAACCAGAGAAGATCACCATGCAGGACGGGCGCCTCGTCGTGCCCGACAACCCCATCATCCCGTTCATCGAGGGCGACGGCACGGGACCCGACATCACGCGCGCGGCGCAAGTCGTGTGGAACGCGGCCGTGAAGGCCGCCTACGGCGACGCGCGCAAGATTGAATGGAAGGAAGTGTACGCCGGCGAGAAGGCGAACGCGGTGTTCGGCCCGAACACGTGGCTCCCGCAGGAAACGCTCGACGCCTGCCGCGAGTACCTCGTCTCGATCAAGGGACCGCTCACCACGCCCGTCGGCGGCGGCATCCGCTCCATCAACGTGGCGATGCGCCAGCAGCTCGACCTCTACGTGTGCCTGTGCGCTGGTTCAAGGGCGTGCCCTCGCCGGTGAAGCGCCCCGAGCTCACCGACATGGTGATCTTCCGCGAGAACACCGAGGACATCTACGCCGGCATCGAGTGGATGGACGGCACGCCCGAGGTGGAGAAGGTGAAGAAGTTCCTGCTCGAGGAGATGGGCGTGAAGAAGATCCGCTTCCCCGAGACCGCCTCGATCGGCATCAAGCCCGTCTCGCGCGAGGGCACCGAGCGCCTCGTGAAGGCCGCGCTCGACTACGCGATCGCGAACGACCGGAAGTCCGTGACGCTCGTCCACAAGGGCAACATCCAGAAGTTCACCGAGGGCGCGTTCCGCGACTGGGGCTACGCCCTCGCGAAGCGCGACTACGGCGCGACGCTGATCGACAAGGGCCCGTGGTGCGAGTTCAAGAACCCGAAGACGGGCCGCACGATCACGGTGAAGGACTGCATCTGCGATGCGTTCCTCCAGCAGATCCTCACGCGCCCCGCGGAGTATGACGTGATCGCCACGCTCAACCTCAACGGCGACTACGTTTCGGACGCGCTCGCCGCGACGGTCGGCGGCATCGGCATCGCGCCCGGCGCGAACATCAACTACCAGACGGGCGTCGCCGTCTTCGAGGCCACGCACGGCACCGCGCCGAAGTACGCGAACCTCGACAAGGTGAACCCCGGCTCGCTCATCCTCTCCGGCGAGATGATGCTGCGCTACATGGGCTGGACCGAGGCCGCCGACAAGATCATCGCCGCGATGGACAAGGTGATCGCCGCGAAGACCGTGACCTACGACTTTGCGCGCCAGATGGAGGGCGCGACGGAAATCTCCTGCTCCGCCTTCGGCAACGCCCTCGCCGCGGCGATGTGAGGTGTGAGGCTTCTTAGCCGCAAAGGACGCAAAGGGCGCAAAGGGTTTGGCGTGTCATGACGGTAGGTATCGTAGGGCTGGGCCTGATCGGCGGGTCGTTCGCGCAGGCGGCCACGCGCGCGGGGCACCGCGTCGCCGCGTGGAACCGCACGCGCGCCACGTCCGAGCGGGCGGTGGCGGACGGCGCGGCGGCGGCCGTGCTGGAGGAGGACATGACCTCGGCGGCGGGCCGCCCCGACCTCTACCTCGTTTCCCTGCCGCCCGACGCCGTCGTGCCGTGGATCGACGCGCACCAGTTCGCGTTCAAGTCCGGCGCCGTGGTGGTGGACGCGACGGGCGTGAAGGGGACCATCTGCACGGCGCTGCGCAAGTACGCCTACGATGACACGCCCTGGACGTTCGTGGGCGGGCACCCGATGGCGGGCAAGGAGGTGTCCGGCTACGCGAACGCGACGCCCGACCTCTTCGCCGACGCGTCGATGATCCTCACGCCGTACCCCTCGTGCGGACGCGGTCCGCTCGACATGCTGGAGGCATTCTTCCGCGAACTCGGTTTCGGCCGCGTGGTGTTCACCACGCCGGAGCACCACGACGAGATGATCGCCCTCACGAGCCAGCTCGCGCATGTCGTGTCATCCGCCTACATCCAGGATCCGCTCGCGAAGGAGCACGCGGGCTTCTCCGCCGGGAGCTTCTACGACATGACGCGCGTCGCGCGTCTCAACCCCGACATCTGGACCGAGCTGTTCCTCGACAACCGCGCGGCGCTGTCGTCCGTGCTGGGCGGTCTCGTCGAACGCCTCGCGGCGTTCAAGGCCGCGCTTGACGCGGAGGACGCGCCGCGTCTGCGCGAACTGCTCGACAGGGGCCGCGCCGTGATCGAGTCCATGCCACCCACCTACAAATCAATCGCACGCCGATGAGAGGTTTGGTATACTAATACCATGCAAATGAAGAAGAAGATTTTGTTGTTGGCGTGTGGCGGGGCGTTGGCTGCAGGCCTCCACGCGGCGGCGCCCAAGTACGTGTTCATGTTCATCGGCGACGGCATGGGCATGCCGCAGCGGATGGTGGCGGAAGACTACTCGCGCCGGAGCGGGCGCGGCCCGCTTGCGATGAACGCCCTGCCCTACCAGTGCCTCACCCGCACGGCGAGCGCGAACGCGCTGATCACCGACTCCGCGGCGGCGGCCACGGCGATGGCGTGCGGCGAGAAGTCCAACAACGGCGCGCTCGGCGTGATGCCCGACGGACGGCGGATCGAGTCCGTCGCCGAGGTCGCGAAGCGCAAGGGCATGAAGGTGGGCATCGTCACCACGGTGACGATCGTCCACGCCACGCCCGCGGCGTTCTACGCGCACCGGAAGAACCGGGGCGAGTCGTACCGCATCGCGCTCGACCTCGTGGCGAGCGGGTTCGACTTCTTCGCCGGCGGCGGCGTGTACAACAAGTACGACGACAAGAAGGACTCCCAGTACCGCGGCAACGTGTTCGACCTCGCGCGCGCGGCGGGCTACGCGGTCGTGCGCGAGAAGGGGCCGTTCCTCGCGCTGAAGCCCGGCGCGGGGAAGGTGTGGGGCGTTTTCGCCGACGAGGGGCTGGAGTTCGACATCGACGATCACTCGGCCTATCCCACGTTGAAGGAGATGGTCGCCAAGGGCGTGGAGCTCCTGGACGGCCCGCAGGGATTTTTCATGATGGCGGAGGGCGGCAAGGTGGACTACGCCGCGCATGCGAACGACGCGGCGACGACGATCAAGGACGTCATCGCGATGGACGACGCCGTGAAGGTCGCCTGCGCGTTTGCGGAGCGGCATCCGGACGACACGCTCATCCTCGTGACGGGCGACCACGAGACGGGCGGCCTCGCGATGGGGTTCGTGGGAACGGGCTCCAAGTTCCACATCCACCTGCTCGAGCGGCAGAAGACCTCCACCGAGTCCTTCATGAAGCGCATCCACGGAATGCTCGAGAAAGACCCCGGCCTGACGTTCGAGTCGGTGAAGCCGCTTGTCACGGAGAACTTCGGATTGATCTTCGACGCCTCCGCCGCGAAGACTGCGGACGACAGGCTTCTCGTCCTGTCGAAGGCCGAGATCAAGGAACTGGCCGACGCCTTCGCGGCCGACGTCGCATTCGTGAAGGCGCGCCAGCAGGAGACGCGCAAGCACGACGTGCGGCGGCGCCAGAAGTTCGCCGCCACGGCGAAGCGCCTGCTCGGCAACCACACGGGCGTCGGCTGGAGCTCCGGCTCGCACACGGCCATGCCCACGATGACGAACGCGCGCGGTTGCGGGGCCGAGAGGTTCATCGGCCTGTTGGAGAACTGCGACGTCGGCCGCCGCCTCAAGGAACTGCTCCGTTGAGGAAGCGCGACGTCATCCCCTTGGCGGTCCTTGCGTTGGCCTGCGCGGCGCTCTGGTACGTGCCGGGGCCGCGTCCCGCCGCGTCGGACGCCGACGACGGGGCGCACGTCCGCGCGCGCGTGACGGAAGTGGACAACTCCCGCGTCACGAAGACCGGCCTGCTCGACTACGGCACGCAGCAGCTCGCCGTCGAGGTCCTGGAGGGACCCGTGAAAGGACGCACCTTCACCGCCTACAACGAGATCCGCGCGCAGCTTGACCTCGACAAGCAGTTCGTCCCGGGCGACGTGGCCGTGGTGGCGATGCCGGAGTCCGCCCTCGCGGACGGCGACGAGCCGCTCATCGCGCGCGACCACTGGCGCAACGGCTGGTCGCTCGCGCTGTTCATCGGATTCTGCGCGCTCCTCTGCGCGTTCGGCGGCTGGACGGGCCTGAAGGCCATCTTCAGCTTCGTCTTCAGCTGCCTCGTGGTGTGGAAGGGCGTGATTCCGCTCGCGCTGCGGGGCTGGCCCGCGAGCTGGACAGCCTTCGCGGCCGTGGCGCTCCTGACGGGCGTGATCATGTACCTCGTGGCGGGGCCCACGCGCAAGGGCCTCGCGGCCTTTCTCGGCTCCATGCTGGGCATCGCGGCGGGGCTCGCGCTCGCGCATTTGTTCGGCTGGCTCATGCACGTGAACGGCGCCACGCTCCCGTTCGCGCAGGCGCTCCTCTACTCGGGATACGAGTCGCTCGACCTGCAGGACATCTTCATCGGCGCGATGGTGCTGGCCGCCTCGGGCGCGGTGATGGACCTTGCGATGGACATCGCGAGCGGCATCGACGAGGTGGCGCTGCGCCGTCCCGAGCTGCCCGCGCGCGAACTGTTCCGCTCGGGCATCCGCATCGGCCGGAGCGTGGTGGGCACGATGACGACCACGCTGCTGCTTGCCTATTCGGGCGGCTACCTCACGCTTCTCATGGTGTTCGCCGCGCAGGGGACGCATCCGCGCGATTTCCTCAACTCGCCGCTCGTCTCGGCGGAGATCGTGAAGACGCTGATCGGCAGTTTCTCGCTCGTCCTCGTGGCGCCGTTCACGGCGGCCGTCGGGGCGCGAATTCTCAGAAGGCGGTAATTCGGCTTTTCGCGCGCGCGGATTCGTGGTATCATATTAGCCAACTCCCGAAAGGATTTCCGATGAAAAAACTCTTCTACTGGTGTTCCCTGGCGTTCCTCGCGGCCTGTGTCGCGGGATGCGGCAAAGAGTCCGAGACCGTTGCGGAGACGCCCCCCGCGCCGGTCGAGGCCCCGAGCTTCGACGATCTCATGCGCACGGGCCTGTCCGCGATTGCGCAGAAGGACGCCGCCGCCGCGGCCGAGGCGGCGGCGAAGGCGCTGGAGCTCCAGTCCGAGTCGGCCGAAGCGCGTCTGCTGGCCGGGCAGGCGGCCTGCCTGAAACAGGACTACGAACAGGCGCGCGCGCAGTTCGCCGCCATCATCAAGGAGAAGTCGCTTCCCGACGCGTTGCGGGCGAAGGCGTATGCGGGCATGGGAACGATCGAGTTCGTGCAGCACGACGTCGACGCGTCGCGCATTTCGTTCTTCCAGGCGCGCCGGCTCGACTACAGGAACGCAGCGGCCTGGTATTACCTCGGGTTGATCTACCGCGACGTCTATCGTTTCTACGAGGCCGCCGAAGAGCATTTCCGGATGTTCGCCCGCCTGTCGAAGCCGGACGACGAGCGCGCGAAGAAGGTCAACTACGAGATCGTGCCCGAACTCCGCCGCACGCTCGCCGCCATCGCCGCCGCGCGGCCGGGCGCCAGCACCAGCAAGCCCAACCAGGCGGCCACGCTGATTCAGGAGGCCCAGGCGCTGGAGGACAAGAAGCAGTTGACGGCGGCGACGAAGAAGTACGCCGCCGCCTTCGCCGCCGATCCGCAGTCATACGCGGCCGCGCTGGGCTACGCGCGGCTCGTGAGGCGCACGGACAAGACGAAGGAGGGCGTGCGGAAAGCCATCTTGGCCTATCGCGCCGCCATTGACCAGAAGCCTGCCGTCCAGAAGACCTACTTGGAGGTGGCGCGTCTCGCGCGCGAGAACCAGTACTGGGTACAGGCCGTGGAGATCATGAACCGCGCCATTGCCCACGACCCCCAGAACAAGGAGGCCCTCGACCAGCTCATCGGCGCGTTGATCAAGGCGGGCAACGGGAAGCTGGCGGCCGCCTGGAGCGAATACCGGAAAGACCTTGGCCGGTGATGGACCTCGCGCCCCTTGATTTGGCCCTTCTGGGGGGCTGTGCGCTCATCGTGGGCATTGGGCTCTACAGGGGCCTTTCCGGGGAACTTGCCTCCTTGGCCGGCTTTGCCGCGGCGGCGGCGACGGGATACGTCCTGTACGGGAGCGCACACGCCGGGGCCCGTTCGTTGGGGTTCAACAAGGGCGACGTGACCGAACTCGTGGCGGCGGGCGTCATCGACTTCGTCTTGGGACTGGTCGTGTTCGGCCTCGTGCGGAAGCTGGTCGACAGGTTCGTGTCCTTTCTCGTGCCGCAGCCCACGAACGCGCTGCTGGGTGCTCTGAGCGGCGCCTTCAAGAGCGTTCTCCTCCTTTTCCTGCTGACGGGCGTGGGATTCCTGCGCCCCGGCACATACGCGCAGGGTTATCTGGCCACGCAATCGCAGATGATCCACGCGCTCGCCACGTGGGCCGATTCGTACGTCGCAGAACATCCCGAAGCGGTGTCGGAGGCCGGCGGATGAGCGAAACCCCGGATGCCGAGCTGATGGCCCGGACCGCGAGGGGCGATGAACGCGCGTTTGCCGAGCTGGTTGTGCGTTATCAGGATGTTTTGCTGAACTTTTTCCTCCGCAAGGGCGTTTCATACCATGACGGGCAGGATCTCGCCCAGCGCACGCTGCTGCGGCTTTGGCGTTACCGGAACCGGTACGCCCCCACGGCGAAGCTGACGACGTTTCTGTTCCTTCTCGCGGGGCAGGTCGCCATTGACTTCTTCCGCGCCGAAGGCCATCGGCACGGCCTGGAGGAGGAACTGGAGCGCCAGGCGGAGGTGGAGGCGACCTCGGGCACGATGTCGACGTCCGGAGAGACGTCGGCGGGGTGCCGTCCGTCCGATCCGGATGACGGCGGATCGGGCGAACGCGTGCGCCGCGCCGTGGCGTCCCTGCCGCCCGGGATGCGCGACGTCGTGGAACTGGGGGTCTTCCAAGACCTCCCGTACGCGGACGTCGCGGAGATCCTGGGCATCCCCGAGGGGACCGTCAAGTCGAGAATGTTCAACGCACTGAGGAAACTGAAGGAGCTAATGGATGAGCGCAGATCTGGAACATGATCTTCTCGAGGCCGGCGACGGACTCTCGGACGTCGTGGCCGCGCTCCGGCGGGCGCCGCAGGCGCGCGTACAGGAGGATTTTGCCGCGCGCGTGCTCGCACGTCTGCCGCGCGCGGGTGGATTCGTCCGTTTCCGTTCCCGGTGGCTCTCGCCTCCCGTGCTGTTCGCTGCGGCGGCCTCGTTCGTCGCCATGTGCGCGTTCGTGTCGCTCGTCTTCCGTCCCGTGTCGACGTTTTCCGTCGCGCGCCTGGCCGCATGCCAGCGCACGGATGGTTCGTTCTCGTCCTCGTCCGCCGCGCCGTACGTGCAGGCGTTCGCCGTGACGGTGCTGGCGCGGGATCCGTCGTCCGACCGCGCGGCGCTCGACTTGGCCGTGGATGCGCTTGTCCGCACGCAGGACGCTGCCGGCGGGTGGGGAAACGCCGCGCTCAGCGCGCGGAACGTGGCCGCGCTCGCCCAGGCGGAGACGGCCGGCGTGGCGCGCGCCCGCACGCCCCGCCGCCGGGGACTCCGTTACCTGCGCACGCACGGGATCGGCGAGTTGTCCCCGTCCGAACTGATCCGCGAGGCGGGCGAGGCTTTCTCCCGTCTGGACGGGTCGCGCGACGCCGGCCTCGTGTGCAGCACGGCGCTGGCCGGCCGTCTGTGACCGATCGCGGTTTCGCGCACCTTTACCCTCCGCACGTGAGCGGAGTTTTGGTATAATGGGCGCCATGCAAACCATTTTGAGATTTCAGGTGCGTACAACATGGCGCCGCTTCGTGTGGAGCGTTGCGAGTTGCTGGACGGCAGTCGCCTTGGCGGCTCCGGGGCCGTCGTTGCCGAAGGGGGCGTGGCACGCACCCGTCCACGCCGCGCTGCAGGCGGCGATTGAGCGCCATGCCGGCGATCCCGACGCCTACGCCGTGTTCGACTTCGACATGACCTGCCCGATCGGCGACTGCGGGCACTGCACGCTCGACCAGATCATCCGCGAGATTTCCTTCGCCTTCACGCCCGATGAAGCAGAGAAGGTTTTTCTCTCGGATGTCCCTAATCCGGACATTCCGCTCGATCCCGCCTACCCGAACGCCACGATGCGGAACGTCGTGCTCGACTGCGCCGACCTGCACCGGGAACTGCTGGAGATGGCGCGCGTGCGTCCGCTGGAGGAGGTGCGCCGCACGGAGTCGTTCACTGCCTTCGCCTCGAAGGTGCGGTTCCTCCGGAAACGCGTGCCGCGCGTCTACGGCACCGCCTTCGGCTACCCGTGGAACAAACGCTTCTACAACGGCATGACGCGCGACCGTTTCGCGGAGCTCGTGCACCGGGGCATCGACAAGGGGGGCCAGATCGGCTTCAAGCGCGGGTGCTGGCGCACGCCCACGCGCTATGCGGGACGCTCCGGCGTAATCGAGGTGCCGATGCTGTTCGGCTTCACGGTGCCGCGTGAAATTACCGAGCTGCTGTCCGTCTTGCGCGCGAACGGCATCGCCGTCTACGCGGTGAGCGGGTCCTTCTACGACAAGGTCGTGGCCGCCGGCGATGCGCGGCACGGCACGGGGTTCGCGCCGGACGAGATACTCGGCAACCATATCCAGGTCGATGCGCAGGGGCGCCTCACCGGACGGGCCGACCCGAACTACGCGTTTCCGTGGGCAGACGGCAAGCCGGACATCATCCGCCAGCAGCTCGCCACGCGCCACCACGGACGCGATCCCATCATGGTGTTTGGCGATTCAGACGGCGACTACCCCATGCTGACGGCGTTCACGAACATGGAGGTGGGCGTGATCTTCAACACGGGCTTGCCTCCGTCATCGAAGCTGGGCGCGCTGTGTGCCAAAATCATGGCGGGGCAGGCGGATCCGCGTTTCGTTTTGCAGGGGCGGGACGAGGTCAAGCGGACGCTGAGACCGTCCGCGGAGACGATCATCGCCCCGCTCGTCTACAACCCCGACCTTCCGTCGGATGCCTGCGGCGAGCAGGTGGACGTGTGCGTGGTGGGTGGCGGCACGGCGGGCGTGTCGGCCGCGCTGCAGGCCGGGCGCGCGGGCGCGCGCACGCTGCTCGTCGAGCAGGGATCGCAGGTGGGCGGCAACATGACGTCCGGCGGCGTGAACTTCCCCGGCCTGTTCCACGCCTGGGGCCGTCAGGTGATCGCCGGCGCGGGCTGGGACCTCGTCACGAACGCGGTGGCCACGGCGGGTGGCACGCTGCCGGACTTCTCGAAGCCCACGGGCCGCCAGCACTGGCGGCACCAGATCGTCGTCAACGTGCCCGTGTGGGTGGCGCTCGCCGAAGAGGCGCTCGGTAAGGCGGGGGTAAACCTCCGTTACCATTCCGCGCCCGTGGCGGTGCGGCGCGCGACGGACGGCACGTGGATTCTCACGGTGGCGATGCTCGGGGAACTGCGCGACATCCGCGCGCGGCAGATCGTCGACTGCACGGGCAACGGCGCCGTGGCGGCCCTCGCGGGCGCGGAGCGTCTGCGCGGCGAGAAGACCGCGCCGGGGTCGTTCTGGTACGCGCTTTCCTATCCCACGCCGCCGACGAAGGAGCAGACGCGCGCCGCCGCGCAGGCGTTCAAGGCGGCCGTCGCATCGGGGAAATTGCAATCGACGGACGCGCGGTGGGGTTTCGGCAATCCGTTCCGCACGGGCGCGCAGCTCGGCAACTACGTGGACGCGGCGGACAATTCGACGGCCGAGCTGCGGACGGACACGTCCCGCCGCGGACGGGCGTCCATGCTGCGCCTCTACCGCTTCCTGCGCCGCCAGCCGGGCTACGAGGGCGTGCAGATCTCCGCGATGGCCGCCGAGACGGGCGTGCGCGAGACGTACCGCGTGAAGGGGCGCTACGTGATGACGCATGCGGATTACGTGGAAGGGCGGATGTTCCCCGATGCCGTGTGCCACGCCTTTTATCCGATCGACTTGCACGACACCGCGTCCGGCATCCACCCGAAGCACCTGGCCGAGGGCACGGTGGCGAACGTGCCGCTGCGCGCGTTGCAGGTCGCCGGATGCGACGGCCTCTGGGTGGCGGGGCGGTGCATGAGCTCGGACCGCCTTGCGAACTCTGCGCTCCGCGTGGAGGCCACGTGCATGGCGACGGGGCAGGCCGCGGGCGAGGCGGCCGCGCTGGCCGCCGTGCGGGGCGTGGCGGCGGACGCGATTCCCCTTGACGAACTGAAGCGGCGTCTCCGCGCCTCGGGCGCGATCGTGCCGGAAGGGAACTGACGAAATGGGCAAGCGCATCCTCCACTACGCCATTCTTGCGGCGCTCCTTGTGGGCGTGCCGCTGGCTTGTTGCCTGCTGGGTGAATATGCCAGCGAAGGCGCAAGCCGCGCGTCCTACCATGAAATCCTCGAGGGCGTGAAGAATTTTCCGCCGCGCACGGAGGACTTCGGGTTTCATACCGAGAAACTCTGGAACTACCGGTGTCCGTTCAACTGGTGGGCGTTTTTGGGCATGGTGTTCTTCACGGTACTGTGCATGAAGCCGTTCGTCAAACGGGCCTGGCGCGCCGGGAGGGTCGCGCTCCTGCGCGACCGCACGCCTGCTCGATTCCCGTGGTTCGGGTGGCTCGGCGTCGTGATCCTCGGCGTGAGCTGGTGGCTCTCCTGGCACCGCTACGACTGGTTCCGCCCGTGCCAGGTGCATTGCTCCTACTTCCCGCTCTGGACCGGATTCATCCTCGTCATGAACGGGCTGTGCGTGAAGCGGAGCGGACACTCCCCGCTCACGGACCACTTTTGGCCGTACCTCGCCACCTTCCCGGCGAGTTCCCTCTTCTGGTGGTTCTTCGAGTACCTCAACCGCTACGTGTGGAACTGGTACTACCTGGGCATCGCCGATCTAGGCGCTTTCGAGTATTCGTTCTACGCGACGATCTGTTTCGCTTCCGTGCTGCCCGGCGTGTGCGCGGTGGCGGCGTGGCTGCATACGTTCCCCGCGTTTGCGGACGAGGCGTACGACGGCATGGCGCGCGTGAATTTGCGCCGTCCGGGCTGGTGCGTGTTCTTGGGCGTGGTGTCGGCGATCGGTTTGACGGGCATCGTCTTTTTCCCGCAGTACGCCTATCCGTTTCTTTGGATTTCGCCGCTCGCGGTGTTCATCCTCGTGCAGAACCTGCTAAAGGAGCCGAGCGTGCTGGACTCCTTCGCGAAGGGCAACTGGGCCGTGTTCTTCCGCTTCTCGCTTGCGGCGTTGATCTGCGGGTTCTGCTGGGAGACGTGGAACTACTACGCCGCCGCGAAATGGGTGTACGCGGTGCCGTGGGTGCACCGCTTCCAGATCTGGGAGATGCCGCTGATTGGCTTCGGCGGGTATCTGCCGTTTGGCGTGGAATGCGCCGCCGTGACGGCGTGGATTTACCCGAAGCTCGTCATGGGTAGTTCGGATTCGTGAGGTCGATTCCGTCGCGGAAGGTGAGGACCTTCGGCTGGGCGAGAAAGCGCTTCAGACATTCCTTTCCCTCTGGCGTACGCGGAATCTCGTAGCCGCCCCACAGGTTCACGAACGAGAACCCTACGCCTTCCGCCGTGAGCGCCTTGTAGAGCCAGTCGTAGTAGTCCGGACGCGCTGAACCGATCGCGCCGGTCTCGAACAGGCCGCACACCTTGCCGCGTCGACGCGCCTCGGCGGTGATCTGCTGCATTTTCTGGATGGCGCTTTCCTGCCGCTTGACAGTGATTTGCATGTTCGTTTCCGTGCCGATCTGATAGTCGTCGTAGCCGAAGATGTCAACGAATCCGTCGCCGGGATAGCGTCCCATGAACGAATGCGGATTGTTGTCGCCTTCGGCCCCCATGTTCCACCAGTAGCGGTCGGGCGAATAGGCGAACAGGAGATGCGCGCCGCCCGTCCGCTCACGCAGGCGCGTGACCGTGTACCGAAAGAGGTCCACATATTCCTTCACGCTCGCGGATCCGAGTCCCCACCACTGCCAGTCGTCCTCGCATTCGTGGAAGAGCCGCACCACGACCGGAATCGGCGTGCCGTCCGTTCCCTTCAGTCCGTCCAGGAAGGACGCGATTTCCTCCAGGCGCGCGTCATACCACGCGCGGGGGTTCGCGTTCGTCGTGACAGGCGCGGACGCCGTGCATGACTTCTGCCGTCCGAAACCGCACGGGTCGCCCGTGCCCTCCAGAATCTCGCGGAACACGTACTTGTTCTTCTGCGGGTATCCCTTGGAACTGTGGCGGTACCGATAGGGGGCCTCGCCGTGTTTGGGGTCCTTCCAGCCGCTCGGCACGTAGGGATTCTCGACGTGCCAGCTGAACACAGGCACGGCATGGTAGTCGTGCCAGGCCTTGCGGATCATCGCCGTGAGCGACGCGCGGTTCTTCGCGTACTGCGCTTCGCCGAGGTACGTGCCGACGACGAACCGCAGGTCCGCGAAGTACATCACGGGTTCCTCGCCGGTCAGGTCGTTGAAGCGCGACGAAAACGTGAATTCGTCCGGATCCTTCGCTCTCCATCCGTCACCGTCTGCGGCGCGGAACGCGGGATCCGTCTCCTGCCACGGATGCGTCCACGAATACACGAACTGCCCCGCGTCCGCAATGCGGCGCAGGTTCTCGACCACCGCCTTTGCCTGGGGCGTCAGCGGCGTGGCGGTTTGATTCGTCGGTGCGTCCGCCCACGCAGCCGTGGTCAGCGCGAATGCCAGCGCCGCGCACCAGGAGGCTACGCGCGCCTTCGGATATCTCTTTTCGATCACATTCATCCGTCTTCGTCCTTGTTGTTATTCGATTGATATTATACACCGGATGTGTGTCCCCGCGCAATTCAGGTGTCGCCAGATTCTCGCAATGAAGATTTGGCAACACGGAGTTATTTTGATACACTTTCACTTACGTTGAACGAAAGAAAGATGCATGAAAAACGCAATTAGCTTCTCTCTACTTGCGACTCTCGCCGCCACGCTTCCTGCGACGATGACCGCCGCGCGAACTTGTCGTAATGGCGACGTGTGCGCGTGTGAGGCGTGCGCAAAGGATCCGATCTTCGGTCGTTGGGCGGCGGACCTGCCTGGCGAGAAGTTTGACCCAGCGGTGTGGTTCGCGTTCAGCCGGGACGGCGGCGGGCGTCCGCATGTGTCGATGCTCTGGCGCTGGGGTATCTTGCAGTATCCTGAGACGATTTCTTACGCCGGGGGCGTTTTCACGTTCCGTCAGCCGCTCAAGGGCCCGCCTGCGAGCCTGAAGGGGGCGAACCGGTATGTCCAGCGGCGCGAGACGCATTTCAAGTGGTACTTCTGCTCGCTCGTCGACAGCGACCATCTCAAGGTCGAAATGAAGGACCTCAACTACTGGGCCCAGCCGATCACGGGCACGAAAGTCGACCTCGGCTCATTCGTCTGCACGCGAATTCCTCCGCCCGGTCCGGAGCCGGATTTGGACAAGGCCGTCTACGGGAAGCCTGTCGATCTTCTTGCGAACGGCCTTGCCGACTGGGAGGAAGACCAGAAGGGAAATCGCCTGCCGAACCAATGGTCGTTCAAGGAGGGGGTTTTGTCGACGGCCCACAAGCTTACGCCTGCAGGTGGCTGGGTGGCCGGGTGCAATCTCCGCACCAAGA
Source organism: uncultured Lentisphaerota bacterium (assembly GCA_900320225.1). Classification (GTDB taxonomy): domain Bacteria; phylum Verrucomicrobiota; class Kiritimatiellia; order RFP12; family UBA1067; genus RUG572. The sequence continues at coordinate 28,477 of ONRL01000045.1, read as the reverse complement.
AGGGTGATTATGGCGACTGCAAGATCTCGTTCGACTTCCGCCTGCCGGAGCTGAGCAACTCCGGCGTCTGGCTGCGGGGAAACTTCGAAATCAACGTCTGCGACTCCTACGGTTGGGCGATCGACAACCGCAACAGCGGCGTCCTGTGTGGCCTCTTCGAGCCGCTCGTTTCCGCCGAGAAGAAATTCGGCGAGTGGCAGCACGTCGATTGTTGGTTCGTGAACCGCCACTGCACGATTATCCTGAACGGGAAGGTCACGATGGACAACGCGCCGGTCTACGGCGTGACCGGCGGGGCGAAGAATTCCAACGTGAACTCGCTCGGCCCGATCATCCTGCAGGGGGACCATTCCGGGTGCGACTTCCGCAACATGGTCCTGACGCCAATCCTCTCCTGCCCTGCGAAGAGGCCGTCCGGCCCTTGCACACGGGTTTCCGACGTCGTGTTCGAGGACGTGCTCGACTCGGACGCCAGCCACACGGGCGACATTTGCTTCCACGACGGCAACGTCTACACTTCGGTCTGCCTCTACAACTGCGAGAACCGGGGTCGCATCCAGGTGTTCGACGGGAAAGACCTCGCGTTCGTGCGCGAGTCACCCGGCTTTCCGCGTCCGGCGGACGGCAGCCTCTCGTTCTACGAGTACAAGGACGGTTCATTCATCGAAAGAGCTCAACAAGCGGTTCCACATAGCCGACGTCAAGGGCGGAAGCCCAGGAGAGGTCGTTTACATGCCGGCGTATTTTCTCATGTTTTTGGAGCATGACGGCCTTCCGGAGAATGCCGTCTACGAAATTGAACTGTAGAAAGGTTGAAATTACCGATGAATAAAGACTACTCATTCCCAGTTGGACAAGATGTCGCGTCCAAGTTCGGATGCGGACGCTTCCGAATGGAGGAGCATCTCCTCGAACGCTGCGCGGAAGAGGTGCTTCGCTTTGGGCGAAAGCCGCTCTTCGTCTGTAACGACACGACCTACGAGATCGGCTTCGACAAGGTCGCCGGATCGCTGCGGGCCGAGGGCGTGGAGCCGAAGGTGCTGAAGTACAACGGATTCTGCTGCCGCGAGACGGCGCTCGACCTCGCGCAGAAGGGGGCGGTGGACGGCATCGACATGGTGATCGGCTGCGGCGGCGGAGTCGTGCTCGACTTCTCGAAGTGCCTCGCCGACATCGCGGGCGTGCCGCTCGTCACGATGCCCACCAGCTCCGCGACGTGCTGCGCGTTCACGCCGATCGCTCCCTGCTACACGCCCGAGGGGCGCTACATCTCCACGTCGTTCTTCCGCCGCGAGATCGCCGCCGCGCTCCTGGACCTGACGATCCTCGCGAAGCAGCCATCGCGGCTTCTGGTGGCCGGCGCGTGCGACGCGATGGCGAAGAAGATCGAGATCGAGTTCTGGAACTCCCTGCCCGGCGCGGTCGGCAACCCCGTCGCCTGCGGCATCGCCTCGCTCGTCTCCGACTACATCTACCGCGAACTGGACACGAAGCTCGACGCCGCCGTCGAAGACCTGCGCAAGGGCGAGCCCACGCAGACGCTGAAGGACGTCATCTTCTCGGCCGTCGTCGGCGCGGGCGTGGTCTCGGGCATCTCCGGCGGCGCGCGCCAGACGGCCCTTGCGCACTGGGTCTACTTCTTCCTGCGCGAGCGCTACACGGCCAAGGCGGTGAAGTATACGCACGGCGAACTGGTGGCCATTGGCCTTGTGCTGCAGCTTGCGTACTACGGGCGCATGGGCGACGCGCGGGCGTTCGCGGCACGTCTGCGCGGATGGGGTCTCGCAGCCTCGATGGGCGATCTCGGCATTCCGTTCGGCGATGACGACGTTGCGGCGTTCATGGAGTACATGTGCCGCACGGACGAGATGAAGGCCGCCGGCGAGTCCGCGGTTCCGCGCCTGCGCGAGGCGCTGAAGGCGATTGAGCAATGACCTATACGGTTGATCCAAAGTTGGTGCCGTGCTTCATCATCGGCATCGTATTGTGGATGGCGTTCGTCGTGGCCATCGGCTGGTTCGGCAGCCGGGGGCGCCACGACGGCGAGAAGTTCGTCACGGGCGGACGCGACATGAACGCGTTCCTCATCTTCTGCACGCTTGGCGCAACGATCATCGGCACGGGTTCGACGATTGGCGCGATCAGCGACGGCTTCAGCCACGCCTGGGGCGGGGCGCTCTTCTGCACGGGATCGGCTATCGGTCTTCTCCTGCTTTCAACTTTCTCGGGCGTGCGCGAGAAGGGATTCATCACGATGAGCGAGGAGGCGCAGTACTACTACGGCGGCAAGAAGATCGTCCGGCAGGTGATGGGCTTTACGATGTTCGCGGCGGAGATCATCTGGCTCGGCAACCACATCACGGGCGGCGCGACGTACCTCTCGTTCGTGTTCGGCATCGACCCCATCTGGTGCAAGCTCATCACCGCGCTTGCCTTTGGCGCGTACGTGTTCATCGGCGGGTACGTGGCGGTGGTGAAGGCGGACGTCATCCAGTTCTGCGCGATCGTCCTCGGCTTCGGGATCATCGCGTGGAAGGCGATTCCGCTCGCGGGCGGCTACGACGAGATCGCCCGCGTGTACGCTGCCGCCGGAAAGTCCGGCGCAATGGGGTTCTACGGACTCGGCAGCTACGGCGTGATGGCCGGCATCTCGCTCGTCCTCGCGATGACGACGAGCGTGCTGGGCTGCCCCGGCAACCGCACGCGCATCTACACGGCGCGTGACGCGCGCACGGCCCGCCGCGCGTTTCTCGGCCAGGGCGCGCTGATGTTCGGCTGGGGCATCGTCACGGCGATCATCGGCATGAGCTGCTTCGCGATCGCCACGCATAACGGACACCACCTTGCCACGCCGAACCACGCCTTCCCGTACATGGCGACGCAAGTGATCGGTCCGGCGCTCGGACTGATGTTCCTCATCTGCGGACTCTCCGCCGCTGTCAGCTCCGGCGGGTCAAGTTCCATCTCTGGCATCACGATTCTCCTCACGGACGTCTATCCCTCCCTGACAGGACGGAGGATTCCGCCGGAGAAATACACGCTCGTGAGCCGCATCGCGCTTCTGGTGGCGCTCGCGATCGCGTTCTCCATCACGATCTTCGTCACCGACATGATCGCCTACATCCAGAAGGCCGTCGGCGCGTTTCTGCCGGGCGCGGCCGTCGCCATGCTGGCGGGGCGCTTCTGGAAGCGCGCCACATGGCAGGGTGCGCTCGCGTCGGTGGTGGCGGGCTCCACGCTGGGCGTGGCGACCATCGTGGTTCCGTCGTTTGCGGCGTGGATCAACGCGACCTTCGGCGGACCGGCGATTCCGGCCGTGTCGGTGTCGCTTCTCGGCGTGATCGTGGGCTCGCTCCTCTCGCCGCGCGACATGACGCCCGACGCCCAGCGCGTCGCGGCGGTGATCGCGGCTCGCGGCTCAGTTGTTGGCGGTGTGAGAGGGGTTTGATAAATCCCTCACATCCGAAATGAAGAAAGAGGCCATAAAGATGAGAATGCTGTTCGCGACATGCCTTGCCGCGATGGTCGCGTGGAATGTCGAGGCAGAGGGCGACGTATCGGAACCTTCGCCGCTGCAGGCGACGTGGGGCCAGCCGGTTGACCTTGGCCCCGGCGGCTACGCGCGCATCCGCCGTCTTGCGGATGGACGCTACATGGCCGCCTATTCGCGCGGTGGCAACATGACCATCCGTTTCAGCTCGGACACGAAAGAATGGTCGCTGCCGCGCACGGTCGTCCCGCGCTTCGAAGCGGGCTCGGGCACGAACCGCATCTTCGTCGGGCTCGCCAACGCCGAGTTCGCGCAGCTTCCTTCAGGACGCATCATCCTCGCCTGCAACCTGCGTCCACACGGCAAGCGCGCCGACGTTCATCCATATTCGATCGGCTTCGTGACGAGCGATGACGCCGGGGCCACCTGGTCGAAGCTACGCGTCATTTTCCGCTCCGAGAACTTCTCGGACGGCGTCCGGCGCGGCTGCTGGGAGCCATTCGTGTTGCCGGGCGCGGACGGCCACGTGCAGATCTACTTCTCGGACGAGACGCCATACGTCGACGGGAAGCGCCTCTACCAGAACATCTCGGTGATGGAATCGCCCGATGGCGGCGACACGTGGGGACCGGTGCGCGTGGCGTCGTACAGTCCGCGTTGCCGCGACGGGATGCCCGTCCTGCTGCAACTCGGCGACTGGCGGTGGCTCGCGATCGAGACGAACGGCAAGGGCACGCACCTGCATCCCGAGATCATCCGCTCACGTGTGGCGAACAATTGGTCCGCCACCGTCGGCAGTCCCTCGACCGACCGTTTCTCCCCGTTCCTCGTTTCGCGCGACTGGAAGAAGACATACGGCGGCGCGCCCTACATCACGGCGACGGAAAACTTCATCCTGCTCTCCTGGCAGGAGACGGCGAATTTCAAGCGCAACGAGTTGCACACCTCCGTCGTCCGCGTGGCGGCGGTTCTGAAGAGCGAAATCGTGGACGGACGCTTCACGACGATGCGCGTCCTCTCCGTGCCGCCTCTGTTCCAAAACACGAAGGAGAGCACGCTCTGGAACTCACTCTGCCCGCTGGACGGCGACTCGTTCCTGCTCGTTTCGCAATGCAGGAACAGGATTGTCGTCCATCCCTGCCATTTGCTATACTTTTTGCACCAAGACAAGACGGAATGCGAAGGAGGTTGATTCAGATGGAAAAGACAAAGATGGTGCTAGGGGCTGTTATCCTTGGCGTTTGCGCGGCAGGAACTGCCTGCGCGGCCTGGGATCCGGGCGAGCCGGTGACGACATACTGGGCCGGCCCCGGTTTCCCCGGAAACGAAAGGCTTTCCGATCGATGGCTTGCCCAGCTGAAGGAGGGCGGTTTCAACACCGTGTGGGCGATGACGCCGGAGGAACTGGACCTTGCGGCCAAGTACGGAATGCGCGCCATCTACAAGCCCAAGGCGGGCGGCGATGGAGGCGATGGTCAACCGCGTGAAAGACCATCCGGCGCTCTATGTCTACGAACTCTACGACGAACCGGCGGCGGGGCTTTTCGCATCGCTCGCCCACACGAAAGAATGGCTTGCCCGCCACGATCCAAACCATGCCGCGTGGGTCAATCTCCTGCCGACGTACGCGAACAACGAGCAGCTCGGCGTGAAGGGCGAGATCATCCGCGCCTACTGGGAACATGTTCGCCTCTTCGGCGAAATCTACCGTCCGGCCTTTCTGACGTACGACCATTACCAGTTCCAGAACGGCGGTGACACCTCGCACTACTTGCTGAACCTGGGCATTATCCGCCAGAACGCGAGCGCGTTGGGCGTGCCGTTCTTCAACGGCGTGCAGGCCTGCACCTGGCGGCCGGGACAGGCCGCTTCGCCCAGCGCTCCGCGCATCCCGGGACCGGACGAAATGCGCTATCTCGTCTATACGACGGCGGCATACGGCGCGCACGGCATCTACTACTACGTCTATTGCCACAGGGGACACGAAGGCTCCATCGTTTCGACGAACGGTACGCCGGACGTCAAATACGAGGTAATCAAGACGCTCAATCGAGAGTTCATCGCCATCGCAAAGGAGTTGTCCCCGCTCAAGTTCGTCGGCGCCTACCAGCAGGGACTGCAGGCGCCTGGCACGACGCCCTACTGTGAACAGGCGTTGCTGAAGCTGACACCGGAAACGCCCATCGCCGAACTCAAGCCGGGGCAGGAATTGACTGACACGACGCTGGTGACGCGCTTTGAGGCGCCAGGCCGGTCGACGCACCTGATGGTCGTGAACCTGGACTACCGCCGAGATCGCAAGATCCATGTGAAGGCACCGACTTCGGCGGAGCGTTTTAATGCACAGGATCGCTCGTGGTCTTCAGTCGGTCCGTCATTCGACCTCGCCTTGACGCGCGGATCGGGCGTGCTGCTGCGTTTGGTCCGATAAGTCGCGACCAGGAAAGGAAAATATGAAACTAACTGGATTGATTCCACCGATGGTCACGCCGCTCGATGCGAAGCGGCGGCTGGACAAGAAGGGAACGAGGAACATGGTGCGCCACCTGCTGAAGGGCGGCGTGGACGGCATCTTCCTCCTCGGCACGACGGGCGAGGGCCCGCACCTCTCGTACGCCGTCCGCGAGGAGCTGGTGAAGACGGTGTGTGGACTCGTGAAGGGGCGCGTGCCAGTCCTCGTGGGCATCACCGAAACCGACCTGGACGACGCCGTGGCGTTTGCGGCGAAGTGCAAGGCGTACGGCGCGGCAGCCGTGGTGGCCGCGCCGCCGTACTACTTCAAGCTCACGCAGGCGGAATGCGTGGCGTGGTTTGCGGAGATGGCCGACCGTCTGCCGCTGCCGCTCGTCGTGTACGACATGCCGGCCCACACGGACACCATCATCGAGCCGGCGACGATCGCGAAGCTCGCCGCGCACCCGAACATCGTCGCCATGAAGGATTCCAGCTCCATCATCGCACTCTTCAACAAGTTCCGCATCGCTCTCGAACCGTACGCGGAGAAGTTCTCGCTCTTCATGGGGCCTGACGAGGCAATGGGCGAAGCCGTGCTGCTCGGCGCGGACGGCGGCGTCTGCACGGGCGCGAACCTGTGGCCGGCCCAGTTCAAGGCGATGTATCTCGCCGCGAAGGCGGGCGACGTGGAGACCGTGCGCCGTCTCCAGCGCTTCACCACGATGAGCTCCTATCTGCTCTATGGACTCGGTCAGGGGCAGATCGGGTTCCTGAAGGGCGTCAAGTGCGCGCTGGCCGAGATGGGCCTCATCCAGAACGTCCTCGCCGCGCCGTTCGCGCCGTTTGCCGGACGCGAACGCGCGCAGGTGAAGGCCGCGCTCAAGAAACTCGTGCGCTGACTTATTTCGTCTGGTCGGCCTTCAGCTGGATGCGGACGATGCGCGTGGCGTCGAGGCGGCGCACGGAGAACGTGAGGTCCTTCTTGCCCTTGATCAGCTCGGCGAAGCGGATGACCGACGTCACCGGTTCGCCGTTGACCGAGGTGATCACCTCGAAAGGCCGCAGGCCGGCCACGGCGGACGGGCTGCCCTGCTGCATCTTCGAGATGACGACGCCCGGCGCGCCGTTCGCGAGCTTGAGGAACGAACGAACCTCGAATGTGAGGTCCGCCGCGACAAGCCCGAGCGTGCGGTTGCGGATGCGGCGCGCCGTGCGGTAGTGGACGGGCGCCTGCTCCAGCACGAGTTCCGCCTCGCGCTTCTCGCCGTTCGAGACCCAGGCGATCACCACCTTCGTGCCGATGCCCATCCGCGTGAACACGTCGTTCACGCCTTCCTCCACTTTTGGCCAAGGCGTCACGTTCACGCGGTCGAACATCGACGGCGGAAGATTCTCGAAGAGGCTTTCGATGTCTATCCCGAATTCGCGGTCGCGCGTCTCGAGTTTCTCCCGGCGTTCGCTTGACGTGCGGCGCGCCCACAGCAGCACGTCGCCTTCCTTGATGCCGACCCGCGCCGCCGGCGTGTTCGTGTAGACCTTGCCGACGAGCGAGCCGCGCCCGATGTCCGCAGAAAGATAGCCCTGCGCGTTCTTTTCGCGCGCAAGTTCCTTCGTCATGGCCTGCGTTTCGACGCCGATCCAGGCGACGCGGATGCGGTCCTTGCCCTTGCGCACGGAGAACTCGGGGTCGAAGTCCCGCGCCGCCACGAGCCGGGCGAGCCGGTCCCCCGGAATCGCCGTGCGCGAACGCCAGCTTTCGCCGCCGGAGCGCACATGCCCACCCAGGGCCGCAACCTCGCCCGAGGCGAGCAGCAGGAGGCCGTTGGGTTCGGGGGCTTCGTTTGGCACCACGGCGCCGCCGCGGACGCGCCTGAAGCCCGAGATCGCGCGTGGGGCGAGGGAAATCTGGATTTTTCCGTTCCTGTTCTTCGGCTGGACGAGGTAGGCGGCCTGGCGCATCAGTTTCTCGGGCTCCGCCGCGGAGAAGCGCGTGGATGCCACGCCGGCGGGCGTCTTCCCGTCCGGGAAGCGCAGGAGGAAAAGCCCGTACTCGGCGAACGCGCCGGCGAACTCGAGCGGGACCTTCTTCCCGTCGGGGAGCGTGGCCTCCATCTTGTCGAGGGCGGCGATCTTCCCCGAGTCGAGGTTGAGCGGAATCAGCACGTCGCCGTCCTCAAGCGCGATGCCGAACGTGTCGACGTCGCCGGAAGACTTGCTTTCGTCGGAGAACATGAACAGGCGGCCCGAGTTGCCGCCTTTCTCCTCGTCGATGTGGAGGTAGACGGGCAGGATGGACGCGAGAACGCGCTTCTCGAGCGCCGCGATGCGCGCTTCACGTTCCGCGAACGGCTCGCTGCGCCATGAGGAGGGCGGTTTCGGCAAGACGTCATTGAGTTTCCTTTCCAGGCGCATCTGGACTGAGACGGCGCGGTTCGAGGCATCGACCACAAGGGTGTTCGGCGTGGCGCCGCACCAGTCCTCGCCCGTCGCCGGGTAGTGCGTGAACTCGCGGTTGACCTTGCGCAGGCCGACCTTGACGCGTCCGTCCGCGTCTGTGACCAGATGGAAGAGCGAGGGCTTGTTGGTGGCGTCTCCCGTGAAGGCGAGCGGGCGCACGCCGGCAAGCGGTCGGTCGGTCTCGAGCAAAACGGCGTTCTCGTCCGGATAGCATGCGACCAGCCGCGCGGGCGTTGCATTGGTCCCGCAAACGACTTCCAGCCCGTCCAGCCAATCCGCGCGCAGGGCGAGATCCTGCACGAGTGCGCGGTTGGGCGCTATGACGAAGCCCGTGACGAGGCACGGGAGGTCGTCGTCATTGTCGCGCGAGAGATGGAGTGCGGAGTTTCCGCAGGCGGGGCAACGGTACTGCATCTTGGTGTCCGGGAACGAACCGTCGGGTAGTCTCTTCAATCGGAAACGCACGTTCACGGTACAGGGGGCGTAGGCGGTTGCCATCGCACGGACACGCGCCGCCTTCTCGGCGGATTCCTCCTCGGGGGACTTCTCAGGCTTGTCCGCCGCGAGGATCGCCGCGAAAGGCGCGAGCGCGGCCAGCATCAAGATTGTCTTCTTCATTCCAGCACCTCCTTCTCCGTGTCTTCAAGGTAGTTGAGCACGACTTGGACCTTGCGTCCGCGCCGCAGCACCTCGATGTTCGCGCGCGAGCGGTCCGGCAGGGCCTTGAGGGCCTCGTCGTAGATTGCGGAAAGCGCGTCGAGCGTCTTCACGGGCTTGCCGTTCCAGGAGACGAGCACGTCCTTCTCCTTGAGTCCGGAGCTCCAGGCGTTGCCGTCCCAGGCGACCGCGCTCACGAAGAGCCCGCCGTCCTCCGCGAAGAAGGCGAGGTCGGGCGTGTCGAAGCGGTTGATCTCCTTCGCGGTGAATCCCCAGCGCTCGAACGCCTTCTGGGCGCCTTCGACGCGGCCCTTTTCGGTGGGCGCGAAACGGAAGGTCCGCTCCTGGCCGCCGCGGACGACGGTGAAGGCGACCTCCTTGTCGAACGCGAGCCGTCCAAGGCGCCGGTTGAAGGCGGGGAGGTCTTCGCTGTTGACCACCGTGACGGGCGCGCCGTCCACGGCCACGATGCGGTCGTTCGGCAGGAGGCCGGCCTTGCGGGCCGGGCTGCCGGCGTCGGTGCCGGCCACGACGACGCCGTTGCTGTCGGGGAAGTACATGTCGTGGTTAAAGTCGTGGAGCGGCTGGAGGTTGAGCCCGAACCAGGCCCAGTGGGCGTTTCCGTGCTCGCGCAGGCGCGGCAGAACCTCGAGGATGGTGGGGGAGGGGATCGTGAACGCCTGTCCGCCGAAGAGGCTGCCGCGCGTGTTGAGCCCGACCACGCGGCCGTGCGTGTCGACGAGCGGCCCGCCGGAGTTGCCGGGGGCGATCGCGGCGTCGGTCTGGTACCAGAGCGTGTACTGTCCGCATCCCTCTAGGTAGCGGTCGGTGCAGGAGATGATGCCCATCGTGACGGACCGCGCGAGACCCCACGGGGCGCCCATCGCGAGCACCACGTCGCCCACCGTGACGGGGTCGGGCGCGAGCGTCGCGGCGGCGAAGGGCAGCGTGTTCGACGGGCAGTCGAGCTTGAGCAGGGCCACATCGAGGTCCTTGTCGCTCCCGAGCACCTTGGCCGTGTAGGCCGTGCCGTCCGAGAGCTGGCAACGGATCTCCGTGGCCTTGTCCACCACGTGGTGGTTGGTGAGCAGCTCGCCGTCCGGGGAGATGACCACGCCCGAACCCGAGACGACCTGCTTCTCGTTCTTTCCGCTTTCGAGCGCCTCGCGCACGACGCGGATGTAGGCGAGCGTGGGGAACACCTTCTGCCGCGCCTCGAGGATGACGCCGCGGAATCCGTTGCCGCCGGCGTCAGGCGAGAGGCAGCCTGCCGTCAGAAGGCAGGCTGCAAGCGCGGCGACGCTTCCGGCGTGAAGCGCGCGGCGCACGAGTGGTCTTGTCATGTCCGTTCCTTTCATTTACGCCATCCATGCTTGTCGGCGAAGTCCATGTAGAATGCCCAGTCGGCCGGCGTGAGGTCGTGCTTGCCGGCGCGGATGTGGTAGGAGATGTCGCCTTCCTGCTGAGGCTGGCCGGGTTCGGGGAAGCCGCGCGACACGAACCCCTGCCTGCCGAAGAGCGTCCAGGCGGGCGAGGCGTAGCGCGCGGTGCAGTATTCGCCGTAGGGTCCGGCGTGGGCGTCGTCGGTGGCGGAGCCGATGCAGACGAGGCGCGGCGCGATGAGCGCCACGAGCATGTGCTGGTCGAACGGCGTCTGCGCGTCGAGGTTCACCCAGCGCGTGTAGCGGCGGCAGTACCAGAACTGGTGGGAGGCGATGGACTGCACGATGTGTTCGGAGTCGGGGAGGTCCACGTGGTTCAGCTTGGCGCCGCCCGCGCCGGAGCAGCTGGAGACGGCCATCGCGAAGCGCTCGTCCCACGCCGCGGCCACGAGGGCCGTCTTGCCGCCGCGGGAGTGTCCGATCACCGCCACGTGCGAGGCGTCGAGCGTCGGCTCGGTCTCGATCCAGTCGAGCACGCGGCTCGCGGCCCAGGCCCATGCCGAGAGCGCGCCCCACGCGGTCTGGGAGCGGTACTGCCGCTCCACGTCCTCGAACGCGGCGAACACGCCGCGCGTGTTGCCGTGCTGCTTGTCGGGCGTGACGTCGCTCGTGTGGAACGCGACCGTCGCGTAGCCGCGCGCCACGATCTCCTCCGCAGGCCAGAAGCCGCTCTTGACCCGGCGCGTGGGGTCGATGTTCTCCTCCGGCGGGCGGTTGCAGATGAACACGAACGACGGCGCGGGCTTCCGCGCACGCGGGATGAACGCCGTGCAGACGAAGCTGTTCGTGCCGAACTTGCCGCCGTACTCAATGCGGATGCGCTTGCGCACGGCCTTGCCGTCCATCATCACGGCGTCTGGCTCGGCGGCGGAGAAGGCGAGGTGGGGCGGCCGCTCCACGGGACGGTGGCCGTAGACCTCGGTCTCCAGCATTTTCTTCAGCTCGGGGCGGCGCGTGTTGCGCCATCCGGCCTCGGATCTCGGGGTGACGCCCGGCTCAAAGAGGGGCGGGACGTTCTGCGGTACGGCGAACTCGATCGCCTCCGCGACGAAAGTATAGCATATTCTGCGGATGTGGTTTGTTTGCTCACACACGGGAACGCGGAAATGTGGTATAATGCGACTCTCGTGTTTCGATAACGGAGGATAAAGACATGGAGAAGGTCATGAAAATGACGCGGCGTGGATTCTGCCGGCGGTCCGCCGCCGGGCTTGCGGGGATCGTGGCGGCGGGCGCGGCGCCCGTCTTCGTGCCCGCGCGCGTGCTGGGCGCCGGGGCGCCGTCGAAGAAGCTCGCGCTCGGCGTGATTGGGTGCGGACGCATCGCCAATGCCTACAACGTGCCGTCGTGCCTGAAAAACGGCGGAAGCGCGTTCTGCGAGTTCATCGCGCTGTCGGACGTCGACCTCGTGCGCCTTGACGCGCGCTGCTATCAGGACTACCGTCGCCTCCTCGCCGATCCCGCCGTCGACGGCGTGCTGATCGCCGTACCGGACCACTGGCACGCGCAGATGGCCATCGAGGCGTGCCGTGCCGGCAAGGACGTGTTCCTCCAGAAGCCGATGGCGATGACCATCGGCGAGGGCCGCGCGATCGTCGACGCCGCGAAGAAGTACGGGCGCATCCTCCGCACCGGTACGCAGGAACGCACGGAGGAGAATTTCATCCACGCCGTCGAGTGCGTGCGCGAGGGGCGCCTCGGCAAGGTCGTGCGCGTGGAGGTGGGCCTGCCCGACGACCCGAAGGAGTACGACCTGCCCGCGGAGGAGCCCGTGCCCAGCGACTTTGACTGGAACATGTGGCAGGGCTGTGCACCCGAGGCGCCGTATTCGCGCCTCCGCAGCCACCAGCGCGGCGTGGGACGCGACGCCGGCAAGGTGATCTTCGCGCGCGGCGGCTGGATGACGATCCAGGCATACGACATGGGCATGATCGCCAACTGGGGCGCGCACCACCTCGATTCCGCGCAGCGCGGCCTCTGCGAGGAGCTGGGCGGCCCCGTGTCGGTGGAGGGCACGTGCGAGTACCCGAAAGGGCGCAAACTGTGGGACGTGCACGGCGAGTGCGACATTACGTGGACCTACGCCTCGGGCGCGGTCGTCAAGCTCGGCTCCACGCGCAAGTATCCGTGCGGCGTGCGCTTCATTGGCGAGGGCGGCGACTGGATCTTCTGCGGGTTCTCGCGCAAGCGGACGAAGTCCGACCCCGTGGGCGTCTCCACGAGCAAGCTCGCCGGATTGCCGATCGCGGCCAGCCGCAGGGGGTTGATCGAGGATCCCGTGTCGAAACCGCTTCTGCGTCCGCTGGAGCACAACCGCGAGTGGGTGGAGGAGATGCGCACGCGCGGCCCGCTCGCCATGCCGCTGGAGGAGGCGCAGCGCACGTCCACCACCTGCGTGCTCGGCTACATGGCGATGAAGCTCGGGCGCAAGCTCACGTGGGACGCGAAGGCGGAGCGTTTCGTGGACGACGCGCAGGCGAACGCGATGCTGTTCCGCGAGGAACGCGCCGGCTTCGGCGTGAAGCAGTACCTAGACGAGCTGAAGGCGTGAAGGCGGGGCCATCCCCTATGCGGGCAGATGACCCGGCGGGAAGATCCCGCGTTCGGTGATGAAGCCGGTAACAAGTTCGCCCGGCGTTACGTCGAACGACGGGTTGAGCGCGCGCGATCCAGTCGGCGCAAGGCGCTGCCCCGCCAGGCAGGTCACTTCTTCCTCGGCCCGGTATTCGATGGGAATGGCCTGGCCGTTGGCGGCGTTGGGGTCGAAGGTCGAGACCGGGGCGGCCACGTAGAACGGTACGCCGAAATGCCGTGCGAGGATCGCCTTGTCGAGCGTGCCGATCTTGTTCGCGAAGTCGCCGTTCGCCGCGATGCGGTCCGCGCCCGTGATGACCAGCCCCACGCCGTCGGAAAGATAGCGGGCCGAGGCGCCGTCGGGGATGATGGCGTGGTCAATGCCCTCCTGGACGAGTTCCCAGGCCGTGAGCTGCATGCCCTGCAGGCGCGGTCGCGTTTCGGAGACGTAAACGAACAGGCGGCGGCCTTCGTCGTGCGCCACGCGCAGGGGGGCCAGGGCCGTGCCCCAGTCGCCGGTTGCGAGCGCCCCGGCGTTGCAGTGCGTCATCACCTTCATGCCATCGGTGATGAGCCGGGCTCCATGGAGGCCGATCGCCCGGCATTTCTCGACGATCTCGTCCGCATAGGCGTTGGCGGCAGCGGCTGGGTCTGCTCCGGCGGCACATGCGGCCACAATTCGGTCGACGGCGTAGAAGAGGTCGTAGGCGGTGGGGCGGGCAGACTTCACGTACGTGGCGGCGGTAGCGGCGTCCTCGCCTGCGCGGAGGGCGAGCGCCATCGCGTAGGCCGCGGTGATGCCGATGGCGGGCGCACCGCGTACGGTCATGTCCCGGATCATCTCCGTGGCGCGGCGCCAGTCCGCCGTCTCGACGATTGAAAGCGTCTGCGGCAGACGGCGCTGGTCGATCAACCGCAGGTGTCCGTTCTCGAACCACACGGCACGTAGCTCTTGCGTGCCGGACTCTGTCCTGACTTTCATAGTGAACGGAATTATACCATATCGATCGCATTCGTCCCAGTGTTTTCTCCAGATGTTGACCTTCTTGGTCAGATTTGGTATGCTAGGCTCAAAATCTAAAAGAGTTATAACTCTCCGATTTGTGGAATTGTGCTTGCTTGAGAGTTGTAACTATAGGCTGAAGTACCGAATGACTCGTTAAAAGGAAAAAACGATGAACAGTTTTACATACCACAATCCCGTGAAGGTCGTGTTCGGCCTCGGGACGCTGAAGCAGGCGGGCGAAGAGGCCGCGAAACTGGGCAAGCGCGCGCTCGTCGTCTCATACGGCGACGCGAGCGTGGCTGGCACGCTGGCCGCGCTGAAGGGACTGCTGGACGCGGCGAAGGCGTTCGGGGCCGACCTCGTGGTGGGCGTGGTGGAGGCGGCAGGCGGCGGCCCTCGGCGCCGCGCTCGTGGCCGGCGTGGGCGCGGGCGTGTGGGACGACTTCTCGATCCTCGATTCGATCTCGCATGCCGACGCGGAGGCCGCGCCAGACCCAGAGGCCGCCGCCGACTACGCTCGCCGCTACGCCCGTTGGCGGTTGCTCACCGACAAGTTGGGGGAATGGGCACAGACGTGACAGCTTTTCAAGAAGAAGACAGATGACATGAAACAGGTGAAACTATGAAGAGACTTTTGATTTCAACGATGCTTGCGCTGAGTGCGTGTGCGCTGGCGGAACGGATCGTCTACGACTTCGAGACGGGCGACCTGCAGGGATGGCAGGTGACGCAGGGCGCGTTCGCGCATCCCGTGACCGATCTCGCGAAAGAGCACAACACGGGAAAACCGTACACGAAGGGCGGCACGTACTTCGTCTCGACGCTTGAGAACGCGCAGAACCGTCCGAATGACCGGCAGACGGGGCTGATCGAGTCGCCGACGATCAAGCTGACGAGCCCGACCGTCACCTTCAAGATCGGCGGCGGACGCCACGCGCGTTTCGAGCTTGTGGAGCGCGCGACGGGCAAGGCGCTCGCCTCGGCGACGGGCGAGGACGGCGAGCGGATGCGCACGGTGACGTGGAACGTGCCGCAGGCGGTGGGGAAGGATGTCTACTTTCGCGTGGTGGACGATGCGACCGGCAGTTGGGGGCACGTAACGGTAGACGACGTTGCATGCGAGGGCGTGCGCGGCGCGTCCGATTTCGCGGCGCGTCCGCGTCCGTCACCGTTCAACGACTACATCCGTAGCGTGGAGAAACCCGGCGCGAGGGACGCCGCGAAGAGGGCGCTCGCGTCCGTGCCGGAGGTCGTGTACGTGACGCGCGCCGCGTTCCGCGCGGACCACCACAACACGGCGACGCTCTTCCAGTGCGGCGAGATCAACGAACGCAGTTACTGCACGCAGGGCGCGCTCAAGGCGTGGAATCCAACGACGGGCAAGGTGCGCGTGATCGTGCCGGAGAAGGAAGGACGCACCATCCGCGATCCGGAGGTGGACTGGGACGGGAAGCGGATCGTGTTCTCGATGCGCGCCGGCCGTGAAGACGACTATCATATCTACGTCGTGAACGCGGACGGCATGGGCCTGAAGCAGCTCACGCGCGCGAAGGGCGTGAGCGACATCGATCCGGCATTCCTGCCGGACGGCAGCATCGTGTTCTCGTCCACGCGCGACCCGAAGTACTGCATGTGCAACCGCCACATCATGTGCAACCTCTACCGCATGGAGGCGGACGGCGCGAACATCCACCAGATCGGCGTCTCGACGCTCTTTGAGGGACATTCCTCCATCCTGCCCGACGGGCGCGTGCTCTACGACCGCTGGGAATACGTGGACCGCGACTTCGGCGACGCGCAGGGACTCTGGACATGCAACCCCGACGGCACGCGCCACGCGGTCTGGTGGGGCAACAACACCACGAGCCCGGGCGGTGTGATCAACGCGCGCGCCGTGGGCGGCGACTCCTCGAAGGCGATCGCGATCCTCGGGAGCTGCCACGACCGTCCGTGGGGCGCGCTGGGCCTCATCGACCGCTCGCTCGGCGTGGACGGACGGGAACCCGTGCTGCGCACGTGGCCGGCGTCCTACCGCGACCGCATCCACGCAGGCGGCAAGGAGGACTTCGACTCCTCGAAGCCGCTCGTGTGCAAGTACGCCGACCCGTTCCCGATCGACGAGGCGCATTTCCTCGCCGTGCGCCAGACCGGGCGCGCGAACGGCGAGATGTCGCTCGTCTACCTCGACCTCGACGGAAACGAGACGGAGATCCTCGCGGACGCGCCCGGCATCTGGTCGCCCGTCATCCTGCGTTCCGTGAAGAAGCCGGTCGTGCAGAGCCAGCAGCGCAACTTCGACGCGCCGGACGCGCCTGGGAGGTTCTACCTGCAGAACGTCTACATCGGCACGCACATGAAGGGCGTGAAGTCGGGGACGGTGAAGGCGCTGCGCGTGGTCGAGTCGCCGCCGAAGCGGAACTGGACGGGTCCGCGCGGCTGGTTCGGCCATGGCGAGGAGGCGGCCGCGATGAACTGGCACTCGTTCGAGAACAAGCGTATCCTCGGCACGGTGCCGGTGGAAGCGGACGGCAGCGCGTACTTCGAGGTGCCGGGCAACACGTTCGTCTACTTCCAGGCGCTCGACGCGGAGGGGAAGATGGTGCAGTCGATGCGCAGCGGCGTGAACGTGCAGCCGGGCGAGACGTACGGGTGCGTGGGCTGCCACGAGAAGCGCGTGGGCGAGGCGGCGCCGGTGACGGAGCGTCCGCTCGCCATGCAGCGCCCGCCGTCGAAGATGAACGGCTGGTACGGTCCGGCGCGCCTCTTCAGCTTCCAGAAGGAAGTGCAGCCCGTCTTCACGAAGCATTGCGTCTCATGCCACGACTACGGCAAGAAGGCGGGAAACAAGCTGAACCTGAGCGGCGACCGCGGGGCGTTCTTCTGTACGAGCTACGTGGACCTCTGGGCGACCGGCGCGATCAAATGCATCGGCGGCGGCCCGGCCGAGATCCAACAGGCCTATTCGTGGGGCTCGCACGCCTCCAAGCTTACGCGCACGCTCTACGGGCACGGCAAGGCGAAGCTGTCGGACGAGGAACGTGACCGCGTGATCACGTGGATGGACATCAACGCGGTCTACTATCCGCGCTACGAGTGCGCCTATCCCGACAACCCTGGCGGGCGCATGCCGCTCTCGTTCGCCGAGCAGGCGCAGCTGGAGAAACTCTGCGGCGTGAAGATCGAGAATACTCATTCAAAGCGCCAGCGCGAGCAACTGAACTTCGACAGGCCTGAGCTGAGCCGCATCCTGGAGGGGGTGAAAGGCAAGCCCGCCTATGCGCAGGCGCTCGCCCTCATCGAACAAGGTGCCGCACGCCTGAAGGCGATGCCGCGCGGCGACGTGGAGGAAGGCTTCACACCGTGCGCGAAGGATCAGGAACGCGATGCGCGCAGTGCGCGCCGTCGCGCCGCGGAACGCCGCGTGTACGAGGCGATCCGCGCTGGCAAGAAGGTCTACGACTGAGCCGCCAAGAAGGCGGCTCTCCATGCGGGGGACCGGTTTTTGTCTTTTGCCCTTTGTCTTTTGTCCTCCCGCATGATATACTAGCCGCATGAAAATTACTGCGGTCAATGTCTACTTCGTTCGTCCCCGCTGGGGATTCGTTGAAATCGTCACCGACTCCGGCCTCGTCGGCTGGGGCGAAGCGGTGCTGGAGGGCCACGCGAAGGCCGTCCTCGCATGCGTGGAGGAATACCGCGACTACCTGGTCGGGAAGGACCCCTCGCGCATCGAGGACATCTGGAGCACGATCTACCGCGCGGGGTTCTACCGCGGCGGCGGCGTGATGACGAGCGCGCTCTCCGGCATCGACCAGGCGCTCTGGGACATCAAGGGCAAGGCGTTCAACGCGCCGTGCTACGAGCTGATGGGCGGACGCTGCCGCGACCGCATGAAGGTCTACTCGTGGATCGGCGGGGACCGTCCCGGCGACACGGGCCGCGCCGCGAAGGAGAAGATGGACGCCGGCTTCACCGCCGTCAAGATGAACGCGACCGAGGAGCTGCAGATGCTGGACACCTACGACAAGGTGGACGCCGTGCTCGCGCGCGTGCAGGAGATCCGCGACGCCTGCGGGAAGGACTTCGGCATTGCCGTCGACTTCCACGGACGCGTCCACAAGCCGATGGCGAAGGTCCTCGCGAAGAAGCTGGAGCCGTTCGGGCTGATGTTCATCGAGGAGCCGGTCCTGTGCGAGCACATGGAGGACTTCAAGGAAATCGCCGCCGCCGCCGACATCCCGATCGCGACGGGCGAGCGCCTCTACACCAAGTACGACTTCAAGCGTCTCCTGAACGCGGGCGGCGTGGACATCATCCAGCCCGACCTCTCCCACGCGGGCGGCCTCACTGAAGTGAAGAAGATCGCCGCCCCCATCGCGCTCGCGGCCTGCCTGCAAATCGACGCCACGTGCTACAACGCCGTCATCCAGGAGCAGTCGATCGGCATCCACTACAACGTGGGCAAGACCGTGCTCGACTACGTGACGAACAAGGACGACTTCGCGTTCACGGACGGCTGGGTCGAGCTGCCGAAGCTGCCCGGCCTCGGCGTGGAGGTGAACAAGGATCTCGTGATCGAGGAAAACAAGACACCCCACAACTGGAAGAACCCCGTCTGGCGCCATGCTGACGGCAGCGTCGCCGAGTGGTAAAACAAGGAGAAGGACAATGGAACTGACAAGAAGGGCGTTTCTGGCCGGCGCGGCGGCGTGTGCCGCGGCCCCGGCGTTTGCGAAAAATCCCGACGAGATCCGCTCGGTGCTGTTGCACTGGGGACTCAACATGTGGGGCGAATCCCTGCCGCCGGACATCAAGGGGCCCCTCACCCACGGCCGGCTCTGCAACGACAGGGTGAAGTTCAGCGACACGGCGTGGAACCTGCTGGTGGACGACATGGTCGCCAAGAAGATGAACATGGTCATCATCGACCTCGGCGAGTTCCCCGTCTATCCCAGCCACCCCGAGCTGGCGCTGCCGGGTTCGCGTTCGCCGGACTGGATCCGCGGCGAGGTGCGCCGGCTGAAGAAGCTGGGCCTCGAGCCGATCCCGAAGCTCAATTTCTCCGCCGCGCACGATGCGTGGCTGGGCGAGTATTCGCGGATGCTCACCACGAAGCCCTACTACCAGGTGTGCCGCGACGTCATCAAGGACACGGCGGAGATGTTCGACCATCCGCGCTTCCTGCACATCGGCTACGACGAGGAGAAGACGAACTTCCAGCGCGGCTACCAGTGCGTGCGCGTGGACGAGGTGTGGTGGCACGACTTCCTCTTCTTCGTGAAGACGGTCGAGGCGAACGGGATGCGTCCGTGGATGTGGAGCGACTACGGCTGGGACCACGCCGATTTCACCGAGAAATGCCCCAAGAGCGTGCTCCAGAGCAACTGGAACTACAGCGATCTCGACGGATTCGACCTTTCGAAGTACAAGCCGGACGCCCGTCGCCTGAAGATCCTCAAGCTGTTCCTGGACTTGGACAAGGCCGGTTTCGACCAGGTGCCGTGCGGGTCCAACTGGAAGTCGGATCGTTACAAGAAGGAAGGCCCCGCCGTGAACAACAGCATCGCCGGCCTCGTGAAGTTCTGCCGCGAGAACATCTCCGCCGCGCGTCTCAAGGGCTTCATGATGGCACCGTGGGCCAACTGCCTGGAGACCTCGAACCACACCAATCTCGAAGGCATCGACCTTTTCGCGAAGGCGCTGGGCACCGTGTAATTCCGTTGTCTGCAAGAGGAACCTGGACATGATGAGATTGGGAACATTCACGGCGGCGCTGCTGGTGATTGCAAGCACGGCTCAGGCGGACGAGTTCACGGCGGCGAGCGAGGGCGGCAAGCCGAAACCGGCGACCGTGGCGGTGGACTTCGCCGCCGCCTGCGGTCCGGTGAAGCCGATGAACGCCGTGAACAACGGCCCCGTGGGCGGCAGCGCCGACGCGCGGCACGGCAACTTCGCCGAGTACCGCGCCGCGCGCATCCCGTTCGCGCGCACGCACGACGCGGCCGAGTACATCGTGTACGGCGGCGACCACGTGGCCGACATCACGGCGATGTTCCCGAACTTCGACGCGGACGAAAACGACCCGAAGAGCTACGACTTCGCCGTGACCGACGCCTACCTGCGCAACATGCGCGCGGCCGGCACCGAGCCGTTCTTCCGCCTCGGCCAGCGCATCGAGCACGCCGCGAAGCGCTACAACGTGTGGCCGCCCAAGGACTTCGCCAAGTGGGCGCGGATCTGCGAGCACGTCATCCGTCACTACAACCGGGGCTGGGCGGACGGTTTTGAGTGGAACATCAAGTACTGGGAGATCTGGAACGAGCCGGACATCGACATGGACTGGCGGAAGACGGGACTACCCCGCATGTGGGGCGGCACGGAGGAGCAGTTCTTCGCGTTCTTCGAGATCGCCGCGAAGCACCTGAAGGGAAAGTTCCCCGAGCTGAAGATCGGCGGCCCCGCGCTCGCGGGCCACATGGACTACGGCAACCGGTTCCTCAAGTACCAGCGCGCGCACGGCACGCCGATCGACTTCTTCTCCTGGCACAACTACACGCGCGACCCGGCGACGCTGGTCGCGCGCGCGAAGAAGGCGCGCGAGATCATGGAGCGCCACGGCTACGGGAACGCCGAGTCGATCCTGAACGAGTGGAACTACGTCCGGAGCTGGCAGGACGCCTACCACTACTCCATCACGCAGCTCGCCGGGCAGAAGGGCGGCGCGCTCGTGGCCGCCGGCATGATCGCCTGCCAGTACGCGCCCGTGGACATGCTGATGTACTACGACGCGAAGCCGGACGCGCACCTCAACGGGATGTTCGACAAGACCACCCTGCGTCCGCTGCCCGCGTACTACGCCCTCTACGCCTGGGGACAGTTCGCGAAATGCGCCACCGCCGTGAAGGCGTCCGCTGACGTGCCCGACATCTACGCGGCGGCCGCGCGCGGCGCCGGCGGGAAGCGCGCCATCTTCCTCGCCCGGTACGCGGACGACGACAACTTCTCAGCCTTCCGCCCCGTGACGGTGCGGCTGGCGTCCGGCGCGTTCCCGCCCGAGGTGACCGTGCACCTCACGGACGCCGACCGGCGGCACACGGAGATGACGCTGCCCGCGTCGTCGGCGAACGAGCTGCGCCTGTTCGTGGATCCGCAGTCGTTTCTGCTTATCGAGTATGACGAGCCGCCGGCGCCGTCGAAGGACTCGTTCGTCGCTGCGTCCTTCAACATCCGCATCGACACGGACGAAAAGGGGAATCCCATCGACACGGGCGACATCGCCTGGTCCGCGCGCCGGCCGCGCGTCGCGGAGGTGATCCGGCGTGGCGGTTTCCAGTTGATCGGCTTCCAAGAGGTCACGAAGACCATGTGGCCCGACCTGGTTTCAGACCTCTCCGAGTTCCGTTTCGCCGACGGGCCGGACAAACAGGGACCGAACCCGATCGCGTACCGTCCCGAGATCTTTGAGCGGCTCGACTCCGGGCGCTTCGCGCTGTCGGCGAAGCCAGACGATTTCGGAACGCTCACCTGGGGATCGTCCAGCGTGCGCGTGTGCCAGTGGGCGCTCCTGCGGCACAAGGCGACGGGACGCCTCGTGCGCGTGTTCAGCGAGCATCCGGACTGGAAAAGCATGGAACAGCGCGTGAAGGGCATGGAGCTTGTCCTCGGAAAGATCAAGGCCGCGAAGGAGAGGGGCGAGCTTGTCATCCTCACGGGAGACATGAACGACATGGAGGGCGCGGTGTCGATCCACGCGTGGGCGCCGTTCGACGCGCGGTATCCCATCGGCACGTCGATCCGCCTCGCGAAGTCCGTGCTGAAGGATGCGTTCGACGTCACGGAGACTCCGCGCGCGGGGCCGCTCCTCTCGTCGCACGGCTACAAGGCCGTGTCCACCTCCCGGCTCGACTACATCTTCGTCTCGGATGGGTTCCGCGTGTTCTCGTACCGGACGCACGACGACCGTCCGGGCGGCAAGTTCCCGTCCGACCACGACGCCGTCTCGGCGCTGATCGACTTCAGGTGAGGTACAGTATGCTAGCCCCGAAATACATCCCGCTCTTCCTGGGAGGATTCATCGCGTCTGTGGCGTTAGCGCTTCCGCCGGTGCGGCCCGTATTGCCGCCGGTGGAGTATCTAGACACCGAGACGGTCACCAACGTGCCGTTCACGGCGTGGCAGGAGCATCTGCGTCACTTCACCTTCAAGTTGGCGTTCGACGCCACGCCGTCGAACAACGTGGAGATGGCGTTCGGAACGGACGGCGCGACTGGGACAACGGGCGTCTCGCCCGTTGAAGACGGCACACTATCCCCTGATGAATGCGACCTCGTGGTCGGCTGGGACTGCGGCGCGTGGTTCGTGGAGGAAGGCGCCACCGGCGAGCGCGTCACCGCCGCGCCAGCTGGCGGCTGCGGCGCGCACGAGCTCGTCGTCCGCGTACGCCTTGGACGCGGCGGCGCAATCGACGACGTGCGTTTCCTCGACAACGGCGCGGAGGTTTTCGCGGAACTCTCCGCATCGAAGCCGCCGTGGCTCCATGCATCGGGCTGGAACCGTCTGCGCCTCGTCGGTCGCGGCGAGAACGTCCGCGCGGGCGAGCGCTTCTTCGCGCAGGTCACGCCGGACGGGACTTCCGTGAGAATGAGGTGACGGGAACAAATGGAAAATTGAGAATGGAGAATGCGCGGTCGCGCGGCGTCTGCTCTGGTCCGCGCGCGGCGCGTTCCTGGCGTTGGCGCTGTTCGGTTTCATCGTCTGGGCGGGGACGAAGCCGAATCTCGGCCTCGGCCCGTTGCTCCAGTTGGGCGACGGGGAAACCAACGAGGTGGAGCACGTGATCACACCGTCGCAGGTCGACGCGGGCTTCGCGCTCGCACGCACGGGGACGAACGAGACGCATGACTTCTCGATGCCAGTCGGTGCGAACGTCCATGCGCCGTGGCGGCTCAGGGGCGCGAACCGCAACCGCTTCGCCCTCAACTCGCAGACGAACGCGCCGTGGGCGTTTCCGCTGGGCACCAATATTTTCGACGGCCTGCTCGTTTCCTCCTCTGGCGCGCTCGTGCCGAAGTTCGTCGGCGAACCCTTCGTCCCCCGCGCCCGCCGCGCGTATGAGGAGACGCCGTCTCGGCAGCTTACTGGGACAACGGGCGTCTCGCCCGTTGGGGGAAGCGGCGTCTCGCCGCTTCAACTCGGCCCGACTGGGACAACGGGCATCTTGTCCGTTGAAACGAATCACTTCCTCTTCGCTCCGTTCCTCACGGACCTCGGCGCGGTCCCCCAGCTGAACTGGCCCGCGCCCGGCGAGGAGGGTGCGCGCAGCCAATTCTGGTGGACGCGCACGCCGTCCAACTCCCTCGTGCTCACCTACTGCGATTTTCTCTACAACCGCGATCCGTCCACGCCCGTCTCTTTCCAGGCGGAATTCTTCTGGAACGGCGACTTCATCTACCGCTACGACCTCTCGCATTGCGGCGCGCTCGGCGAGCGCGCCCTACCGGGAGGGTCGCAACTTGTTGCGACCGATTCGGATGGCGTCATAACCAACGTCTTCGCGGGTGCGTTCAACGGCGGGTACGGGGAATCTGCCGAACCCTCCACGAACCTCACTTCGCTCCTCTACCGTCGCGTCGAGCCCGCCGACCTCCTCGACGGCGACCGGGACGGCGACGGCCTTTCCTCTGCCGAAGAGATCTTCGTCTACGGCACCGACCCCGGCTTACCCGACACGGACGGCGATGGCGTCCTTGACGGCGCGGAAATCGCCACAGGAACAAACCCGCTCACGCGCGACGTGTCCGACGCGGACATCCTCGCGCGCGTCGACGCGTCCGCCACGAACGAGGCGTTCCTCGCGGAGAACGTCGTCGCCACGAACGCGCTCGCCGCGTGGACGCTCCTCGACGGCTTCGCCGCCGGCTGGACGCCGGGCGCGACGAACGTCCTCTGGGAGCGCTCGTTCGCGCTCGACCGCACGAGCGCGTGGCAGCAGTACTTCGTCTCGGCCTCGCCGTCCAACGCCGCGCCGTGGCACCTCGAGGGGCTGGTGCTCGAATGGGAGCTGGGCGGCAACGACTGCGACATTCACGGCTCGCTCAACGCTTCGCTCGTCGGCGACAGCTGGCGCCTGCCGCTTGGAGTCGCGGACTTCCCGACTAACCTCGCCCTGCGCCTCCGCGCGACGGGCGCGTCCGCCGTGCGGTGCCCGACGCCTCTCTACCTCGCCGCCTACGCGCCGGAGTTCCGCGTCGGCGGCGGACAGGAGATCACGGGGCGGAGCGGCGCGCGGTTCTTCGTCTTCACGGAGGGATCGAAGTCGCAGATACAGTTCGTCGTCGACCATTCGCGCCGTCCCCACCGCGCGCCGCCGACGGAGGAGGAGGGCGACAGGGATCTCCTGGACATGTTCTCGATGTACCTCGGCGTATACCCGTTCCCCGGAGACCTGACCGGCGGCACGCTCACCGTCTTCCAGCCCGGCATCTACAGCCTCCCCGAACTTACGCTCGGCCCCCCTGGGACAACGGGCGTCTCGCCCGTTGGAAACCGAGGCTCCCGGGGCGTCGACGGCTCGCTCGTCGTCCTCTCCCCGAGCGTCTGCTGGCTGTGCCAATACCACGGCTGCGGGTACGACGGGCTCGGCTACTCGGAGGAGGACGGCTACAGCAAGGAAGACTACTACCCGTTCGACTCCAAATGCCTGCGCAAGGCGTTGCACCGCAGCTGGGGCGGCGGCAGCGGCTGGACGCACGTCGACTGCGAGATGAGCGTCTCGTCGGGCGTCGAAGGGGAGGACGTCGTGTCGGCCGGGATCTCGGACGGAAAGGGCAAGGTCTACGTGGACGGCGTGGAGGTGTGGTCGGGCACGGCGGAGCACGTGTACGACGACGGCATCTGCGAGGGCGACGGAGCCGGCGCCCTCGACGACGAGTGCGACAGCTGCGGCTCCGATCCGGACCCGGACTGTCCGGACGGCGACTGCGGCGGCCTCGAAGGCGCGTCGCTCGGGTCGTTCAGGTTCCGCATCCCGCTCGGCCGTCCCGTGAAGGGGCAGGTGGCCGGCTTCGCGTGGTTCTCGACCAACGGGCCGATCTTGGTCTCGAAGTCCACGTTCGACGTCTCCGAACACCCCGACGCCCACGTCTCGGACACGACGGCGTCGGGGATCCGCCGGATCGCGTGCGGCGACGCGCGCGGACGCGACCTCCGCATCGCCGATATTGCGCACGGCGTGCGGATCGCCATCTACGACGCCGCGCAGACGCTGGAGCACACGTGGGAGATCTGGAACGTGGACGGCAATCCCGAACAGGTGCGCCTCAAGAAGGTCAGCCGCCTCGACAACGTCATGTCCGACGAGACGTTCACGTACGACAACGGCGACTGGATCCGGTTCGACAACGTGGCGCAGGTCGGCACGCGCCTCTCCTCCTCCGGCGACTATTCCGTCTGGGGCGACAACGCCGTGACGGAGACGCGCGAGACGTACGACGCGGCGGACAACCCGCTCGGGACCGTCACCACGATCAAGCGCCGCGTGGGCGAGTGCGGCAACGCGGTCCTCCGCGAGACGTACCGCGAGGAGAACGACGGCTGGAACGTGACATGGTCGAAGGCCGACTACTGGGATGACCCGCAGCACTGGGGACGCCACGGCCGGCCGCGCCTCGTGTGGGGCAACGCCCGCGCATGGGCGTACACCGACTTCGACGAGAACGGACACATGACCCTGCGCGTCGAGCAGCGTGGCGACGCGCCCGTGCCGGAGGCGTTTCCGTACGTCGTCTCCAACGTGCTGTACGACGCGTCCACCCTCGCCAACGCCTTCGTGACCGTGCGCGACTACGAGCCGCTGGACGGCGACTCGCGCCACCCGGACGACGCGGCGAAGTGGCGCACCGAGACGCGCTACGTCGTGACGAACGGCACCCTCACCCTCACCGCCCGTACCCTCGCGCGCTACACCCGCCTCATGCGCGACGGCCACCCCGCCATCAAACGCGAAACCTGGCGGGGAGGGTCGCCGTCCTCGGCGACCGCGGCCTACTCCTACGAAATCACCTACGCCTCGACGGGCGTCGGCACGCCGCTCCTCATGCGCGGGGCCGTGGCCGAATCCCTCTCCGAAGACGGCATCCTTACGGTCAACGCCTACTCGCTCACCAACGGCAGGCTCGCTTGCGAGACGCGGAGGTTTGGACCTGAGACAGGAGACGAGAGACGAGAGTTCAAGACTTACGAGACGACTGAGACCGACGCCGCCTACGGCACAACCCTCCGCCGCACCACGCGCCTCACCTCCAACGACGCGATCATCGCCGATGAACAATCCACCTACGACAGCCAGAACCGCCTGCGCTCCACTACCTACTTCGACGGCACCTCGCTCACGAACGCCTACTCGTGCTGCCGCCTTCTGTGGAAGCGCGACCGCCAGAACCGCACGACCCTCCGCTCCGCCCGGACCGGCACCGACCACCTCTACAACGCCTACGAGGAAATCTGGATCACCAACCTAACGGCCGCCACGAACCACGAACCACCAACCACGAACCACGCTTTCCGCGTCACCCAGCACTTCTACGACGCGCTCGGCCGCGAGACGAACACGGTAGTCTGCATCGGTTCCGAACCGGGGGCGGCAGTTTCACATTTCCACAATTCCATAATTCCACAATTGCACAATTGCACAATTTACCCCTACGGCGGCTCCTCCTACTCCATCCGCACCGACGAACGCGGCGCGACCACCACCACTTACACCACCCACGAACCCGGCTACACGGAGCAATCCTCCTACACGACCACCAACTACACGGAGGTGTTGCGCACGACCACCCGCACCTGCCACGGCGGCGGCTCCTCCACCCGCCGCGAATGGCTGGATGTGGCGGCGGCGCCCTCGTCGTCGCAAAAATGGACCGAGGAACGCCGCTTCACCGAATACGCCCCTAACGGCTACCGCATCGACTACGTCGTCACAACCTCCTCCGACCACTATAGCCTAACCTTCAACGGGATACCCGAGTACGTGGCCGTCACCAACTCCATCTCCACCTACGACCTCCTCGGCCGCCTCGTCACCACCGCCGTCCCTGCTGGGGGAAGCGGCGTCTCGCCGCTTCAATCCGGCACCGCCTGGCTCATCACCTCCAACGCCTACGCCGACGCCACCTCCCGCATCCTCACGACCACGCGCTACGCGCCCACTCTCGAACCCCGCACCACCATCTACCTCTACAATCCTTGGGGCGAGCAGGTCGGCACCGTCCTCGACAACATCACCAACCGCACCGACGTCACCTACGAGCAATTCTCCAACGAGTGGTGGAAGGTTGAAACCACCACCGTCATCGGCCCGTCCACCAACTCCCTCACTATCACCCGCACGCAACTCACCGGCCTCTCCGATTCCTGCCGCCGCCACGTCGTGACGCTAACTGGGAAAGCCGCCATCTTGGCGGCGCAGGGGACAACACCGGGAGGGTCGCCGTCCTCGGCGACCGCAACCGTCACCGACTCCCTCACCACCTACGACCCCGCCACCGGCATCGAAACCGAAACCATCACCTCCTCCACCGCCCCCACCATCGTCCGCCGCTCGCTCCACGGTATTCTCCTCTCCTCGGAAACCACTGGAGAAAGCACCTTCAACTCCTACGACGCCTTCGCCCGTGTCGCCCAGACATGGAGAGCCGCCGTCTCGGCGGCGACTGGGACAACGGGCATCTTGCCCGTTGCCTCCTTCTCCTACTCCTCCGCCGGCGACCGCCTAGCCACGCACACCTATACCAACGGCACCGACTACACAACCGAAACCTACGCCTACGACATGCTTGGCAACCGCATTGCGACGACAGACGCGCTCGGCAATACGATCTTCAAGTCATACGATCCGTTTGGCAATGTCATAGTCGAGGATGGCGCGACCTATCCCGTGCGCTACACCTACGACACGCAAGGCCGCCGCACCTCGCTCTCGACCACACGCGACGGCACAACATGGGACACGACCGCATGGGCTTACGATCCCGTCACGGGCAACTGCATCTCCAAGACCTATGCCGACGGATCTACTGTCTCCTACACCTACACCCCCGACAACCTCCCGCTCCGCACCACGTATGCGAGCCGCAAGTGGAAGGAAAATGTCTACGACGCACAGCGTCATCTGTGCGGTGTGGTATACTCTTCTCCGGACATGGACTACGAACTCCAGCGTGACGTCTACGGCAACGCCACGAACGTACAGGATGCCGCTGGCAACTCCTGGCGGTATGAGTATGGTTTCGATTCACCGCTCCTTTCCGAAGAATACATCACCACGGGAGGGACGCGCTCCTGCGCGTCCGCCTCCACCAATCGCATCTCCCGCTCATACGATTCCTTCGACCGTCC
>ONRL01000002.1 GCA_900320225.1 uncultured Lentisphaerota bacterium | reverse complement strand
GTTCTTTCGGGGACCGCGCCGGAGTCCATGTCCGTGGCGAAGCTCGCGGGGCCTGCGGCGTGCGTCTCCCCGCGCGGTGTGTGCGTCTACAGGAACGCCGTGTACTATGTGTCGAACGCGGGGCTCATGACGATCCAGAACTCGGCGGACTCCGGGACCGTGTGCGCGAACCTCACGGACAAGATGTTCACGAAGGACCAGTGGCTCGCGCTCAATCCGAAGTCGTGCATCATGGGGCAATTCGACGGCGCGCTCTTCATGTTCTTCACCGCGCCGGAGGGGACGGTGTACACGCTTTCGTTCATCGACCCGGACGGCACGCTGCACATGTCGCAGACCACGCACGTGGGGCTGACGATAGACCTGCTGGACGGGCCGACGATAGCCGTCACCACGCACGACGAGGCGGCGCGGTGCCTCTGCACGGACAACGCCGAGGACAGGATGTACTACGTGAGGGAGGTGAGGTAGGATGGAGAGCGTAACGGTATACGGCACTTTTATACAGCGCACGGGTACTACAGGCTATACTTCGTACTGCCGCTGGGATTACGTCCTGAATCCGTCTTCGCTGACCTGGAATGACGGCGCAGGCCACAACGTTACAACGAACTGCCTCGATGCCGAAGGCGGACAGTTTGCAAATTTAAAGGGAAACGAATGTTTCTACATCGGAGAAGGTCGCCCGTCCGAGTCGCCGCAAACGGCGGCACAGGCGAGTGCGCTTGTCGGACATGGCGTTTGGAAGAGGGCGGCCGTTTCCGGTGACTCCTATTATTATGGCGGCGTGAGCAACACAAGCCAGACGTTCGGCACCAGCCAAGTCTCGTGCGACTACTGGACGCGCAGCGCAAGCACAAACAACCCTAGTTATGGCACCATATCTTTCGCTAAGCCTTCGCGGTGGGACTACGGAACCACGTCGCTCGTATTCGAGTCGAATTATTTTTACTCAAACACCAGCGCTATAGTTTATAATGTCCACGGAGCCAATACGCAGAGCTCCATCTGGGCTTCGCCGCCGAAGAGCGGATATAGGTTTGCGGGATGGTATGTAAACGGAAGCAAGGTCACGTCTACATCGTCCAGCGACAGCGTATATGTGGCAGGTGCTGACAATCGGTGTCTATATGTCAAGACAGGCTATAGGCAGGACGTGGAGGCGGAGGCAGCGTACGAGGAAATTCTGTACACATACACCTTTGATGCCAATGGCGGCACGGTCTCGCCCGACTCTGCGAGCGGCGGCGTGGAAGCCGCCGTGGTGCTGCCCCTTCCTGTCCGCACGGGCTACACGTTCCTCGGCTGGTACACGGCGCGGTCGGGCGGTACGCGTGTCGGCGGGGCCGGCGACACCATCAATCCCTCCGCGAACGCCACTGTCTACGCGCAGTGGTCCGCAAACTCCTACACGATCGCGTTCGGCGCCAACACCGGAACGGGGGCGGCGATGCAGTCCGTCTCCGCGACATACGACGTTTCCGCTTCGCTTCCCGCCTGTACTTACGCCAAGACGGGAAGCCTGTTCGTCGGCTGGAACACCGCGGCGGACGGCTTGGGGACGGCATACGCTGACGGCGCGACGGTCATCAACCTCACGGCGGAGGACGGTGCGACAGTCACCCTGTACGCGCAGTGGCGGACTCTGCACACCATAACGGCGGCGCAGGTCGGCGGCGCGGACGTGGTGGACCTCTCGGTTGAACCAGCGGCGGCGACGACGATCGGCGAGGTCGCGTACTGGACCTACGGGACGCACGTCGCGGTGACGGCGACGCCGCGCGCCGGAAAGCTCCTCGACGGCGGCGGCATATCGGTAAACGGCGTGAGCCAGGGCGGCTTCACGAACGACACGCCGTCCGAGCCGTGCACCTTTGAGCTTGTCGTGACGGGCGATACGGTCATCGTCCCCGTCGTGTCCACGCAGACGTTTGCCTGCACTGCGGTGAAGGACGCAGCGAGCGCGACCGCGATAACATCTTCTTCCGTCTCTCCGGCGAGCGTGGCATACGGCGGCAGCGTGACTTTTACCGCTGTTCCCGCCGCGGGCTACTCTTTCGCAGGGTGGTACGATACCGAGGACAACTTCGTTTCGTCAAACGCCGAATACGCCGTATCCAACGTCACCGCGCCGATCTCCCTCGTCGCGAAGGCGGCGGCGGCGGTGAGCCTGTCCTTGAACAGCACGGACCACGCCGCGCTGTTCGTGGACGGCACGGAGTGCGCGGGCGGCGTGTACAACGAGACGCTTGTGGTCGGCACGACCATCGCCTACGAACTGGCGATAGACGGCGGCTACGGGCTAGATGCGTGGAGGTCCGGCGCGACGATACTTCCGCTCAGCACCAAAGGGACAATCTACGTGGATGCGGCAGTAACCGCGACGGCGACGATACTGGCGGACTCCGCATTGGATCGCAAAATAACGGTCCATGCCCTGAGCGGTTCGACAGGGGACACCCCGCTGAACATCGGCGACGACTTCATAACCTTTATAGGGGAAGCAGAGCAGCAGGCGGCGAGCGCATCAGAGCTTGGCGGCGGCGCGCAGCCGGAAGCCGAGGAGGAGCCAGGCAACACCTGCGAAGAGCACTTTGTCGGCACCAAGACGGTGCGCGCCACCGCGCAGAACACCGTCGAGACAAACGACGGCACACTCTATTTCTACGGATGGTTTGAAGCCATCAAGGAAGTAAACAACAATGTCGTAACATACCATCCCGCGGCAAATCCGCTTTCGCAGGCCTTGGCGCTGGACATCCTGACGAACGAGAACAAGGTGTTCTTTGTCCGCTATGTGGAGGACGGCGAAGTGGACGTCACGGTGGACGCCACGAACGACAGCGGAGAGCATTCGGGTAACGTGTGGATAACGAGGATCAGTGGAGACACGGTCATAGGCGGTGAGACCACTACGGCGCTTACGAGCGTTCCGTTAGGCTCCGATGTCACCGTCCACGCGCGCGCTCGCAACGGCTACAGGTTCGACGGCTGGTACGACTCGCAGAATCCGACCGTGTTTATACCCATCTCCACAAGCGAGAGCTTCACCTTCACGGTCTACGGCGAGACGGCGTACTACGCGCGCTTCGTTCTCGACCGCAACGCCATCTGCGAGTGGGAGGGCTCGGACGAGAACAAGACGATGGTGTGGCGCTCGAAGACCTACGAGGCGTCCAAGCCGTTCAACCCGTCCGCTTGCCGAGTGGACGCGCGCGGATACCGCCCTGCCAGGCTTCTTGACCTTACGGTGGACATGTTCTCCGCGCCTGACGCCGACGCCCGCCCTACGGCGCACGTCACGCTCTCCAACATCGCCGACCAGGACGCGCGGCGTCTCCCGGTACGGCGCATGGAGCGGTACATGCAGGTGGAGGTCGTGGCCGACTCGGAAGTTGACGCGCTCCTCGTGGGCACTTCAATGGGAGGGCTTGTGGTATGACGACAATTATCATAAAACCGCTTCCGCACGGGAGCGTCCCGTATCACCATATCGCGGACATGACCATGCGTGACGCCTTCATGAAACTGAACGAAAATGTGCTTTCGCTAAGTAAGCAGCTCGCGGAAGCGCAGAAAGCCGTGCTTGAGCTGCAAAGGAGGGAAACATGGGAAACTCCTTCGGAATAAACCCCAGAAGGGATTTGCTTGCAACATTCAGCACCGGCTCAACTGCGGGCACGGGCGGAATCGGAAACACGGGAATAGAGACCGCCAGGGCGGGATTGGGCAATGTGAGCGCCGCCATTTCGATGGCGAACGCAGGACTCGGCGCTGCGCAGAGCTCGGCGGGTGCGGCACGCGGCGACGCGGCCAGTATGCGTGGGCAGGCGCAGCTCGTTAACACGCAGGGCAATGCCATCAACAGGGATGCCGACGCGCTCGCGGCGCTCGTCCCGCAACTCGATCCGTACAAGGACAAGCTCGGCGGCTACGGCGACGACCTCGCGAAGCTGGCGCAGATGTACCTCGGCGAGCAGAAGGACATGTTCGGACAGGGCAGGGCGCTAGTCACTATGGATCCGTCCGCAGGCGGGCTTGCGGCGGAATACCTCGGGCACTACTTGCTCCTATCGCCGGACAAGTACGTGGGCCGTGCGGCAAGCGACACGCAGGCGTCCTACGACAACGCGCTCGCCCAGCAGGAGCGACAGCTAGCGCGCCGCGGGGTCTCGCCGGGCAGCGGCGCTTCGTCCGCGCTCATGCAGCAGTGGAACCGCGCGCTGGCGACCGCCCTTGCGGCGAACAAGTCCATTGCGTGGGACAAGGGCGAGAAGGAGCAGAGGGGATTCCTGGGCGACATGACGAGCGCCGCCGACACGCTCTACAACATGGGCCTCAAGCAGGGGCAGGCGGGCGAGGCCGCGCTCAAGGACGCCGGCGACATGGCGAGGAACGCCGCGGGGATCGTCACCCAGCAGGGAGCCCTGCTTCAGGACGCCGGTCAGCTCCGCGCCAATGTCGGGCAGCTGTTCGCGGCGGCGGGGAACCTGTTCGGCAACGCCGGCGGGCTGGAGATCGACGCGGGGCGGCTCACGCAGAGCGCGTACCAGGCGCTGGAGTCCGCCTACGAATCGGCGGCCAACTACTATCTCAACGTAGCGAGGGCGCAGGCAAGCGGCGGTGGCGGCGGCGGAGTGAACATCATCGACCACACGGACCACTACGCCGACTGGCTCGCTCGCGCGAACGGCAAGGCGGACTAACCAAAGGGAGGTGCCACATGGCTACGGAAACGATGTTCACCGGCGACTACAACAACGACTGGAACAAGCTGATGCAGAACCAGCAGCGCGAGCAGGAAAACGCGCAGGACGCGGGAATCGAAAGTCTTGGCAAGCAGACGATGGCCGACTTCGACGACCTGGTGGCGCGGGACAACGCCGCGCAGACCGAGGCCACGAACCGCCGCAACGCCACGCTCGGCGCCCTGATGATCCAGGCGAGGAACAACAGGGGCTTCATTCCCAAGGCGATTCTCGGCGAGGCGTCGCAGAGAATGGGTATTCCGATTGCAGGCGGCAACTACGACAAGAACGGCAACTTCATGCTGTACAGCATGTCGCAAGGCCAGGACGGGCAGGCACAGTTCACCCCGCTTGCCGTGGCGTCCCCGGCGCAGCAGCTTCTCGTACTCCAGCGCGCGAAGATGGGGCCCGACATGCGCCGCGAAATCTACGGCGTCCTCCGCGGGCGCAACTCGGCGGACACTCTTGCGAAGTACGGCATCGAGGATCCCGACGCGCCTTCGCCGACGGGGCCTGCGGTGACAATGGGCGGCGGCACGGCGCAGAGGCTCGGCGCGCCCATCCTCGGCCCCGAGAAGCGCGGCGGCAGCATGTTCTACACGAATGGCAAGGGGTACACGCTCCGCTCGTACTCTGGACCCGAGACGGGTTTCCAGCCGGTGATGGAGTCGAACGACGCCGGTGCGCAGTGGAAGGTGCTTTCGGTCGGCCCTGACCCGAACGACCCGTCAGGCCAGCGCCAGGTTCGCCGCTACGAGAACAGCGAGACCGGCGAGGTCATATCCGTCCCGGACGGCTCGTCCATCGAGAGCGTCGTGCGCGGCACGTCCGAGAAGGAGCGCATCGCGGCGATGAACAACGCCTCCCGCGAGGCGATCCAGCGGGACAAGTCCGACACGCGGCGCGACCTTGCCGAGGCCGCGAACGTCCTCAAGAAGTACGGCATCGACGTTTCGGCCATGCTGAAGGAGCGCGGCCTCGACATCGCCGAGGCGAATGGTGCGGCGAAGGACGATACACGGCAGTGGAACAAGGACATCGACGCGTCCATCAAGCAGGACCAGATGGAACTTCTTGACGGGCGCAAGTACGAAGAACTTTCTGAGGCCGAGAAAAAGAAGTACGACGCACTACAGGCTGAGCGCGACAGGCGTCGCGGTTTTGGCAGCGGGGAGGCGGACGGAAACAACTCCGGACAGTCGGAAGATCGTCCAGTAGCGCCACCAGACGGGAAGGATGTCTTTGAACACAACGGCAAGACTTACAGATGGGGATGGGTTCCGGAGCAGAAGAGATGGGCCTATGTCCCGCAGCAGGCACAGGCTTCGGCAAGCCAGCAAAATGCAAACACTGGCGACACTGGAAATGCAGGCGCAGACACAGGTTCTCTGGATGGCAAGAACAAGACCGCCGATGATTCTTCGGATGCGAGCTCGCGTTTCGTGGCGGCTGGCGGCGAATACTCGGAGGACGAGGATACTGGCCTGCGCAAGATTCGCATAAGGAACTTCGACTATCTGCCTGAAGCGGTAAAGAAGCAGGTGAGACAGTACATGAAGGAAACCGACGACTCCTATCTGGACATGGAGAAGGTGGCGCAGCTCCAGGAAGAAGCCAATATCGGGAAGAAGAAGATCGACGACAAGTGGAAAGCGGAGGCGGCTAGGCTGGAAGCCGACTGGAAGAAGCGTGGCTGGACGCCGACGCGAATCAATAGGCAACTGGCAAATGCCGAGCGGGCTTGGCGGATGAAAAACGACCCGCAGATGATCCGCGAACGAAAAGACGCGGAGCTGCGGGACACAAACCAGATAACGATCCCATTCTGATGCCGTAGGCACGGCGAGCAAACCGAGTTTCATCGACATCGAACAAGGAGGTAGGGCAGATGGCAGAGTATTCTTCGCTCTTTGCCGACGAGGCGGAACCCGTTGATACTGGTATTCGTTCCGCGATCGGCGATGGCTACACTTCACTTTTTGCCGACGAGGCAGAACGCAGCGACGCCACGGACGGCGCAAATAGGCAAAATTCTGACTCCAACTACGGCTTCACGGAGCGCCGGCAGGACGAGATCACGGCGCGGACGGGCCGTGACGCGTCGGCAGGGCAAGTCTATGCGGAAGGCCTGCTCCCCGGCGTCCGAGCCACGCGAGAGGGCATGGACCTCACCGAGGATAGGAACCTTGCCGCATTTCTGGATCGCTCCGCGCTGCGCGACGCCGAGGACAGGCGTCTCCTCCAGACGAACTACATGCTACGGGGCTACAAGGCCAAGGACGCCAGCGCAGAGGACACAAGCCGGGCGTCCGCCGTGGCCACGAATCTTCCGGTTGTCGGTCTTGCCGTGGAGGGCGTGCGCGGCGCTGCGCGGATGGCGACCGCCGAGTACATGACGGACGTGCTGGAGAACTACGCGCGCGACGCCCGCATAAGCGAAGCGGACATCGAGAAGGCCCGCGAATACTCGCAGGGCGACGCCGAGAAGATGAACGAATACTTCGCCAACATCGCACGCGCCAGGTTCGGCGAGCGCGCGGCGAAGAAGGGCGAGGCGCAGAGGCGCATGGCCGCGGCCGGCGAAGAGGGTTTCTGGGGCAAGGTCGGCGGCGGCACCCTCGGCATGATCCCGATGATGGAGGAGTTCGCTCTTACCGGCGCGGCGGGCAAGGCCCTCGGCATCGGCGCCAAGGCGGTTCAGGCTACATGGCGCGGACGCGTGGTTGCGGGGCTGGCGCATTCCGCGTGGATGACGCCGGTTATGGGCGCCGAGATGACGCGCCGCCGCTACAAGGAGCTGACGGCGCCGGAATACCATCAGAACCCCGAAACAGGTGAGTTGGAGGTGATTCCGGGCGACGATCCCGAGAAGGCTCTCGCCAAGGCGGCGAAGGGCGGTTTCGGCGAGGCGGCGATATTCTCGCTTCCAATCGGCGAGGCGGCGTTCGGCTGGGCGCCCGGCGTAATCGGCAAGTCTATAAAGGGTCTCCGCGGGGCGGATGCCGCATGGGCGCGGAAGGCCGCTCCTGCCGTGAAGGGGCTGTACGAGAACTATGTGAAGTACGGACAGCTCACGGGTCTGCGCGGACAGCCGCAGATGCTCGCCCTCATGGACCTCAACACCTTCAAGGACCAGGTGCTCGGCTACGGCAAGAAGGACTCCGAGTACGAGGGGCTTTCGAAGGAGTGGGATAAGTTCACCAACGGCGAGGATCTGCCGGATGGGACGCACGTCCCTGGCGTGCTCTCGCTCAAGGGACAGACTGACCTGTTTGTCGGCGCGCTCGGCGTGATGCTCTTCCAGGCCGGAACTGCGGGCATGAGGACCTGGCGCGACGCTCGCGCCCAAAAGGCCTCATACGACCGTCGGCTCCAGGGGGCGTTCAAGATACCACAGGAGCAGTTGGACCAGATGAATCCGGACCTAAAGCGCTGGCTTGTTCGCATCGGCGACAGGCTGTACAGCGGCGAGGATGCCTTTGGCGGCGACGTGGACGGCGCAAGGACGCTGCGCCGCGAGCAACAGCACGGCAGAAACTTCAAGGGCGAACGGTACGACAGGGTTCGCGTCGTCAATGGAGAGGTCACGGAGAAGGGGACCTTCGAGGAGCGTCTGCGCAATTGGTGCGACAAAGTTGGCAAGAAGCTTGGCATGGAGGCCGGCCAGGCGTTCGAGCAGGCCGGGAAGTATGCCCTCCAGTTTGACAACTCGGCGGGATGGGAACGCTCCAATGCGGGATCGTTCCAGTCGCAGTTCAGGGTTCCCAGAACCTTGACGCTCGGCAAGCCGGACGAAAACGGCAAGATGCGGACTACAAGCGAAGTGGCATGGCAGGACGTGGAAATTCCTGTTGGCGACGGAGTGAGCATAGCAGGCAAGACCTTCACGGACGCCAACACTGGCATATCCGTCACGAAGTGGCCGCTGGACGCGTCGAAGGCCGACGGGAGGAGCATATACCTCGTGGAGGACGGCAACGGGCGCAGGGCGACCCGCTACGGCGCGGAGGATGCCTTTGAGGCAGCGAACGCCATGAGCAGACTCGGACAGAAGACCGCCTCGGAGCGCGATGCCAAGGCGGCGGCTCTCAAGAACTTTCGCGACCAGTACAGGCTCGGAGGAGTGGACTTCTATGCCGCGAAGGACGGGGCGGAGTTCGACAAGATTGTTTCCGAGGGTACTGGCAGACCCCACAGGTCGTCGCCCGGCGAACAAGCCGTTACGCTTCCTGACGGTACGACAGTGTACTGCCTCGACCGAATGGAGACGCCGCAGCAGATGAAACGCAACGTCCTACACGAGGCGGGGCGTCATCGCGGACTTGATGTGGCATTTGAAACGCCTGCCGACAAGATCGGCTTCGTCGCGGGGCTTGCTCGTAGCGGGGACCCCGTTGTGCAGAATCAGTTGAACCGCATCGTCGGGGCGCGGATGGCGCGTGGCGAAATCGAGCGCCCCGAGGAGATATTCAAGCGCGACAAGGATGGCAACTATCTCCACGCCAACGCGCTGGAGGAAGTGTACGCGCACCTCTTTGACCGCGAAGACGTCCCGGATGAGCCCGGCTGGTGGGACGAGCATGTGAACGTCCTGCGGCGCAATCTCCGCAAGGTGTTCAATGGTCTCTCGTACAGCCGCTCGGAGGCGGAGGAGGTGTACCGGGGCGCGATGAACAAGCTTGCCGAGCAGACTGGCGGGAACTTCTACTACGAGCCCGAGCCGCCGAATCCCCCGACGCCGACGCTCCGCGCACTTCCTGACAGCGCGAGCGCCGAACGATTGCAGGGCGAAGTTGACGCTGCCCGCACGGGTCACAGGGTTGGATTCAGGGCGGCTGAAAAAGAGTTCGCGGATCAGATCGGCGAAGAGCGCGACCGCCGCGCGGCAACCCGCAGAGGCCAAGAAGAGCGAGCAAGGCAGCGCCAGGAAGCTGCAGACTACGAAGAGCAGGAGCGCCAGCGTATCGAGCGCGAGCGCAGGGAGGAGCAGGACGCGCGGGACGAGGCGGAGCTCCAGCAGCTCATCGACGCCGAGGAGCGCGAGTCCGACATGGCGAAGCGCGAGGAGTACCAGCGCCGCCGCCGCGAAATCACCGAGCGCAGGGCGCGGGAGAGGGCGATAGCCAAGGAGAACGCCGAAGCGGAGGCAGTTCGCGCGGCGCAGGAGCGCGAAAATCGGGCCCAGGAGCGCGAGGCGCAGAGGAGGGCGGGCTATGAGGCGGCGGACGCACAGGCGCGCCTAGACCGCAAAAACGCCGTCAAGGAGGCGCTTCGCGAGGACGACGCAAGGAGGGCCGAGAAGTTCGACCGCGCCGAGGAGGAGCGGAAGCGCCGTGAGGCCGAGGACAACGCAAGCGTCCTTCCGCGCATAGCCGTGGAGCCGGAGGCGCCCCAGGGCAAGGAACGCACTTCATCGCAAGGCGATGTCCTTCGGGCCAGCTACGGACCGAACGGCAACCAGATCGTCGCCCGGCGCGTCACCGACGGCAACGGCAAGGTCATTGGCTGGGATGTCAACGCAGTCGCAAACGACGGCACGGAGACGCTTATTGCGTCCACCACGAAGCCAAAGAAGGACGGCATGGCCGCTATCCGTGCCGTGCGGCGCCAGATACACGACCATTTTGGACTGCCCTACGGCAAGGAGGCGGAGAAGGCTATGGAGGCTGAACTCGTCCGGGTCGAGGAGCAGGCAAGAAAGGAGACCGCAGATGAGGCAGGGCGTAGAGCCGATGAAGCACCGGCGCAACCCGAACAAGGGGCTTCTGGGCGACAGGAAGGCGGGGAAGCGCCGCGACCTGTGGAAGCAGAGCCGGAGGGAGCAGAAGCGCCGAGCGAGGGAGTGGTAGTCCACCACGCCAACGAAGGGCGCTTGGGCGACGGCGTAAGGGCTGCGGAGGACGCGCTTGCAGGCCTTTTTGGCGACATGCCCCAGGAAACGCCTGTAGAAGCCCCTAGGAGCGAGGCTGGCGCGGAGGGTGCGATGACCCGTCCCGAACGCGCGGAGGGCGCGGAGGGTCGAAATTCGCCGTCTGGCGGCGAGTCTCGGGATATCCGCGACATAATGAGCCGCTGGGGGCTTACGGACCCCTCGGCGAAGTTCTTCGACGTGAACGAGGAACTGGGCTCGGACCGCCGCGACAAGAACTGGGAGTTGGTGCGGGACATTGCCGCCCTGTACGACCAGAAGAAGATCCGCGGATTCTACGACTTTGCCAAGATGTTCAAGGCGGCGAACCCCGCCTGGTACGCCGAGCAGAAGGACGGACTGCGCCGCCTGTGGAATTACGCCGCGGAGACCACGGGCCTTTTCGACCGCGTGGGCGACTACGAGGCGCGGGACGCCATCAGGAGCGCGGACGAGGGGCGCAACGTGCGGGACATTTCCGGCATCAACGCGCTCCAGGCGGCGCTTCAGGACATCGACGTGGAGATGTACCCGGCGGCGAAGCTGGACAGCAGCGACGCCCGCGTGCCCAACACCAAGCTTGCGGCCGACCCGAAGACGGGCATCGTCCCCGGGAACGAGCTGAAGGGACGTCCCCGTTCGCTTCTCTCCAAGCCGATCCTCGGCGTGGAGTTCGAGGACGGCACGGTGTCCGTCGGCACCGGGCGGCACAGGAAGGAGCTTTACGAGCGCTACGGCATGGACATACCCATGCGCCGCGTGCGCGAGGCCGATGGCTGGGTGACGAAGAAGCCCGACGGCACCTACGACTTCACGAAAATCCGGCTCCTCGACGCCTTGGACAACATCCAGGACAGCAAGGGCTCGACAGAGGACTACGTGGCGTTCTTCGGCGACGTCAAGATTCCGCGCGCCGAGGCGGAGCGCGAGGGCTTCCTCGGATCGAAGGAAGCGCGGCAGGCATACGCCATCGCCAACGACGCCACGGAAGACCTTCGCGCCTCCGTCAACTTCGAGGGCGGGCGCGTAGAGGGCAAGATAAAGCCGGAACAGGCGGCCGCGATAGCGGAGATTGCGCCGATCGGCGAAGGGAAGGCGAACGCCGACCTCCAGCGTTATTTGTTGAAGTCCGTCCTGCGCGACCCCACCTTGGACAGGCGCGACCTCGGCATCAAGGCCAGCGAGGCCAAGCACCTGGCGGCCATGAAGAGGGAGGCGGACGGCGTCGAGCAGATGGCGTTCGACTTCTTTGGCGACGACACCGTGGAGAAGGCGGCCGAGAAGGCCGAGAAGTACCGCTCGGAACAGGCGGCGAAGTATTCGCGGCTTGCCAAGAGCCTCCGCGAGGTCCAGCGTTCGCGCGAGAACGACCTTGTGAAGAAGAAGATACTCCGCGAGGACATGCGCGCCCTCGGCATCAACGAGCGCAAGATCGCGGAAGGCGGCAAGGCGAAGGAGGCGGAGCTCCAGAAGGCCATCGACAAGGCCACACTCGAAAAGATGCGCTGGGAGTCCATCAACCTCGACCCCGACCTGCGGGCGCAGATGGAGAAGGACCTCGGCATGGAGCCGTCCGCGCCGAAGGAAGGCGAGACTCCCGCACGGCCTGACTTCGCGCTGGAGAGCGTGACGCAAGGCCAGATAAACGACGAAGCCCGGAGGCTGCGTGAGCGCGAGGCGCTTCAGCGCCGCATGGACGCGCCTCTGAAGGGCGGCAGCATGGAGACGGGGCAGGGGCTGCTCGATCTCGGCGGAGCGGAGGGCGAGGACCTGTTCAACAGGACCATCCCCGCGACGGAAGCGGCTCCGGCGAAACCCGCCTTCGAGCGCGGTCAGGTCGTCATGTTCAAGAACGCCGCCGGCAACATGCGCGAGGCTACGTTCCTGCAGGACAACGGCGACGGCACGGCCACCGTGCGCGTGAAGACGCCGGGCGCGAACCGCTACGCCCCGACCAAGGTCGAGGACATGAAGATGTCGCTTTCGGCGCTCCACGACGAGGGCCTAGTCAACCGCGGGCTCACACAGGCGGAGCGGGACGCGATCCGCGCGGGAGAGGCCGATCAGGGCACGCGCTTCTTCGACAAGGCCGAGGAGGCGGGAGACTTCGACAAGCGCCAGTATGCCCCAGCGAAGTACAAGGTGCCGGGCGCGGTGAAGAGCCGCACGCTCCTTGAGGAGCCGCCTGCGCTCCGGGCGACGGAGCCGCCGGACAACAAGTACAAGCTGATGATCCCCGAGAAGCACATCAAGAACGGCGACCTGCAGGAGCACCAGCTCGAGTTCGTCGGCTACGCGGGGCGTGCCCACGGGATGAAGGACGCAAACGGCTCGCCGCTCGGCATGATGGGCGGGTACGGCACGGGCGCCGGCAAGAGCCGCATGATCGCGGGCACCATCCTGGACAACCGCTGGCGCGGGCGCAAGAGGGCGCTGTGGATAACCACGCAGCGCGGCCTCATCGACGACGTCCGCAGCGAGGTGAAGCCGTTCGGCATGGAAGGGCTGGTGGAGGACATCGGCGACAAGCCCATGCCGAAGGACGGCATCGGATTCACGACCTACTCCGACATCCGCAACGAAGGCGTTGTCGAGAAGATCGCCAATGAGCTCGGCAAGGACTTCGACGGCGTCATCGCGTTCGACGAGATTCACCGCGCCAAGACGGAGGGCGGGCGCACGCAGGACGCCGTAGTGAAGCTCCAGGAGCTTCTGCCGAAGGCGCGCGTAATCTACATGTCGGCGACCGGCGCAACGGACGTCGGCAACCTCGGCTACGCCACGCGCCTCGGGCTTTGGGGCGAGGGCACGCCGTTCAAGGACTTCGAGGACTTCAAGAAGAAGGTCGAGGGCAAGGGCGTCTCCGCAATGGAGATGGTCGCCCAGACGCTGAAGCGCCGCGGGCAGTACCTCTCGGCAAACCTCTCGAAGGAGGGTGTTGAGTTCGACCATGTCGCCGTACCCACGACGGAAGCGCAGAAGCGGACCTATACGGAGTACAATCACGCGCTCTCGGACGTCTACCGGGGCGTGTACGACGCGCTTGAGGTCCTCGGGCGGCTGGACTACACCGTGCCGCCGTCGTCGCTCCACGGTATGCAGCAGCGACTCCACTACTCAATGGTGACGG
Organism: uncultured Lentisphaerota bacterium; assembly: GCA_900320225.1. GTDB lineage: Bacteria > Verrucomicrobiota > Kiritimatiellia > RFP12 > UBA1067 > RUG572. The sequence goes on along the minus strand of ONRL01000002.1, from coordinate 53,819 downwards.
CGCTCAAGATCCCGGCGCTCATCGAACGCGCCAAGAAGGAGCTCGCCAAGGGCAACGCGCCGGTGTTCTCGCTCGTCAACACGAACGAGGCGGGATCGACGCGCGAGGTTGCCAAGGCGCTCGAAGAGGGGCGTCAGCTCGGCATGGACGAAGTCAACTTCGGCCCGAAGCAGATTCTCCTGGACTTCCTCACGAAGGAGGGGGACAAGACCTACCAGAAGCAGGAGGGTGCGTACAAGGACTACCAGTTCCCGACGATGAAGCCGGTCAAGGACCAGAGCGGTGAAGTCGTGGGGTTCGAGCGCGACCCGATTGCCGACGGCATCCGCAGGCGGCTCGTCCGCGAGGTGGAGAAGCTGCCGGACACCTTCGGCAACCCGATCAACATGATAATCGACGCCTTTGGCAAGGACAACGTGGCGAACCTCACCGGGCTCAACAAGGGCGGCATGGCCGAGGACTACCGCGCGTTCCAGAACGGCGACAAGAAGGTGCTTGTCTTCTCCGGCGTGGCGAACACGGGATACACGTTCTCGTCCGACCGCAAGTACAAGAACCAAGCGCGCCGCGTGGCGTTCCCGCTTCAGCTGGGCTACCGCGCTGACGAGCTTGAGCAGACCCTCGGGCGCGTCCACCGCAACAACCAGGCGAATGCGCCGATATACGTGACGAGCACGACGGACCTCCCGGGAGAGAGGCGCTTCTACTCCTCGGTGGAGCGCCGCCGCGGCCAGATGAAGGCGCTTACGACAGGCGACCGCGCCGCGACCGGCAACGGCATAACGAGCGAAGGCGACAACTTCGAAACGAAGTACGCGCAGCAGGCCGTGGATCAGATTATCGCCATGCTCCACAAGATGGGCAAGCTCGACGACATCGCGCGCGACATGAACTTTGTGAAGCGCGTGCAGCGCCCCGACGGCTCCGTGGTTGAGGTGAACGGGATGCTCAAGCGCGACAAGAGCGGGGCAACCGTCCCCGACGTCTCCGCCAAGCGATTCCTCAACCGGCTTCTCATGCTGGACCCGAAGAAGCAGGACGGCATGTTCACGGCGTTCAAGAACCTCCTCGACCAGAACATCCGCTGGGCGAAGGAGGACGGCGAGTACGACATCGGGCTCCAGGACATCGGCTCCACGCACAACGACGCCGTTCGCTCGGTGAAGCTCGCCGACGACATGGACGTGCAGCACGTCAACTCGTGGTTCAAGACCGACAAGGTCCCGTTCGACGACTTCGCGCGCGACCATGCGGCGGAGTTCCTGACATACGTCCGCAACAAGCGCACCGGCGAGACGTTCGCCGTCCGCGCCGACGGCAAGATGGGCAAGCGCCAGGAGCCTGCCGCGATGCGCTTTGCCGTGGACGGCACGAAGAAGCGCATGAAGGCGTCCATACTCGATACGGAGAAGCCGAATGCCGCATACGAGAAACTTGATACGGCGAAGGCGAAGGAGCTCTGGGACGCGGAGTACGGCGTCATACCCGAGGAGAGGGCGGACGACGGCTTCTACGCGACGGGAGACCTCCTGAAGCACTGGAACGACGTCCTCGGCTCCAAGCCACCGCGAACGTTCCGCGTCAAGGCGGGCGACGCGCCAGAGTACATCGGCGCGAAGATCGACACGGACGAGATACCCGCCGTCTTCGGGCGCTTCGGCAAGGCCCAGGAGGCGCGGGACATGGTGATCGACGGCAAGGTTCGCGAGGTGCTGAACAACCGCACGGTTGACCTTGTGAATGGCTGGACGCTCAAGCAGGTGCCGCGTGACGGCGCGAAGAAGGTGATGGTGCGCGGAGTGGAGCCGGGGCAAATAGACGCCGTGGCAAAGGAGCTCGGGGGCGAGGTCTCCAAGAAGCGCATCTTCATGGAGCCCGACGCGGCGAAACTGCGGAAGATCATCGAGAAGCACCCGGCAAACCTCTACCGCGACGACGAGAAGATCGGCGACACGGGCAACCTTCGGTTCTTCAACATCGACGAGGAGGCCGGGCGGCGCGTCCACGCGAAGGGCCGCGACGAGGCGGAGCGCATGGAGGGCGCCGGAGCGGGGCGCCGCGAAATCTGGGAGAAGACCGGCTGGTGGAGGGCGAAGGACGGCAAGTGGCGCTACGAGATCGCCGGCATCAGCGACGCCGACACGAAGCGCATGCTCGACTTCGCGCTTGCGTCCGGCAAGTTCTACGACAGGGACAGGGCGAACACCTACTCCTTCACGCTCAACGACCTTGAGGCCGCGATGAAGGCGAAGGGCGAGCGCCTGCCGGATTCCGTCAAGACACTCCTCGCCGCCTACCCGAGGCTCGGCAAGGAGACGATCGAGGTTGACCGCAAGGCGGAGCAGCCGAAGGACGGCACGCTCGGCTACGCGACGAAGGGGAAGATACACCTCTACGAGCGCGGCACGACCGCCGAGACGCTGAACCACGAGCTCCAGCACCGCATACAGGCGGCGTCCGGCATGGCCGGCGGCACGAACACCGACGGCAAGTCGTTCGGGCGCTACACGCAGGAACACGGCGAGTGGGAGGCCCGCCAGGCCGCCACGCGCGCCAGGATGTCCGCCGAGGAGCGCGGCAAGACGGCCCCCTGGGAGACCGCCGACCGCCACAACGTCGCCGAGGACATGACGCAGATCGACGACGCGAACCGCGCGCGCATCCGCCCCGACGGCGAGCCGAAGGAGCCGGAGCCCGTCGCCCCCGCGGCGGACCGCAAGACGACCATCGCGGAGAAGGCGAAAACGGAACTCGCCGACCGCTACGACCCCATCAAGAAGATGGAAATCGCCACCGGCAGACGCGACAAGAAGGACCTGTACGCCGAGAACTCGCCGTACAACGCCATGCGTCTTCTGCACGGCCACAACGAGGCGGCGCGCCAGCGCTACGAGAAGATATGGAAGCGCCCCTTCGAGGACATGCTCCGCAAGTCCGGCGCGACCGTTGACGACGTCGGCATGTACATGATCGCCACGAATGCGAAAGACCGCAATCGCAAGGTGATGGAGCGCTCGGGCACGCTTGACGGCGCGGGCCTTTCGGACGCCGACGCGGCGAAGATACTCTCCGACCTCCGTTCGCATCTCGGTGCCGACAAGGTTGCCAAGATCGAGGAGATGGCTAATTTCCTCTGGAAGATGCAGGACGAGGGCATGGAGCGCCGCGTCGAATCCGGGCGCGTCGCCCGCGAGACGGCGGACCAGTGGCGCAAGGAGGAGCCGTTCCACGTCCCGATGCGCGACGACCTCTCCGACGAGGGCGGCGAATACAACCGCTCCACGCGGCAGTGGCGCAGAAGCGACTTCAAGGAGGCGAACGGGCGCTACACGCTGCCAGACAACCCCGTGGAGTTCATGTTCAAGGAGTACCAGGACGCGATGTATGGCTCGAACATCAACGAGGCCCGTCGCGTCCTGGCGGACTTCGTGCGCTCCACGCCGGGCGTAGGCAAGGTACGCAAGGGTGTCCGCCGCGGCAAGGCATGGAGCTTCACGCACAAGCAGATCGAGGACTTCCCGGATCCCAACTACCACGAGCAGACCGTGAAGGGCGGCTCGGGGCGTCCGAACCTCGTGGCATTCAAGGAGGGCGGCAACCTCTACATGATCGAGCTGAACGGCAAACAGGGCGAGCGCGTTGCGGAGGCCGTCATTGGACGCGGGGTCCAGAATATGTGGAAACCCGTGGCGGCTTTTACCCGCGGCTACGCTTCCACGGCGACGGAGCTTTCGCCGGCGTTCCTTGGGCGCAACTTCGCCGCCGACATGCTCGAGGCGTCCCTGAATACGATGGCCGACAAGGGTGTCATCCGCGGCGGCGTGTCCGCCGTGAGGAACGTCGCGAACGCTGTGCGTATGGCGGGGACGATCCGCAAGTACATCAAGACCGGCAAGTTCGAGGGGCCTTATGCCGACGTCATGCGCCGCTACGTCGAGTCGGGCGCGTCGATTGGCGGCATGGGCAACGAGGGCTACACGGAGCTGAAGAACGACCTCGGCAAGGTGGCCTCGGGCAAACACGGCGTCATGGACGTACTGCGGTTCGTCGGGCGCGGCATCTCCGAGATCAACAAGCAGGGCGAGCTTGCGACGCGCCTTGCTGTGTTCAAGGACTACATTGACGGCGGCGCCTCGGACGGCGAGGCGGCGATGCGTTCGCGCGAATACTCGACCGACTTCAACAAGTACGGCAACCAGCGCTGGATGAACTCGGCATGGATGTTCTCCGGCTCGGTCATAGGCGGCGCGATCCGCCAGACGGCGTCCCTTGCCACGGGCAAGCATGGCCGCCAGTTGGCTATGGCGCTTTTCACCTACGGCGTCATGGAGGCGATGGCCGAGCACTTCTTCAACGCAGACGACGACAAGAAGGCCAGGAAGAGCGGCGAGCCGTCGGGCGAGACCATGACGGAGTTCCAGCGGGCGAACTCCCTCTACTTCCGCATGGGGGACAAGTTCATCCGCGTGCCGTTCCACGCTGGGCCGTTCTCGGTGTTGAAGTACGCCGGCAACCTCGCGGCGCGGGCGGCGCTCGGTGACATTTCCGGGGCGGATGCGGCAAAGCATATCGGCAAGGAGGCGCTTGACTCCGGGATGCACTTCACCGGCACTGGAGACTTCAACAGCGATACGCCTGTACAGTCGCTCCTTCCGACGCTTCTGGTGCCGTTCTATCAGCTGAAGGGCAACGAGGACTACGCCGGGCGTCCGATCCGCAAGCAGATGTTCTCAGAGACGAAACCGTACTCCGAGAACGGGCGCAAGCAGACCGGCGACGTCTGGAAGTCCATGGCGCGCGGGATGAACAAGCTCACGGGCGGCAACGAGAGGCGCCGTGGGTGGTTTGACTACTCCCCCGAGAACTACAAGTTCGTAGTGGACTCGGCGTTGAAGAACCTGGGCCGCGACATAACGACTGTGTCGGACTTCGTGACGGACCTGAAGGAGGGCAAGGACCTCGACAATTCGCATATCCCCTTCTGGCGCGACTATGTGCGCGACGTACCGGACAATGCGCACAACTTCTACGAGGCGGAGCGCCGCTACAAGGTGGACCGCGCCGATGGCACGATCAAGGCCGGCTCGCGCCGCGACGAGAAGATCAGGAAGCTCCTGAACGACATCAGGACGCTGCGCCACTGGGAGGACGGCGAAGAGCGCGAAGGCGGCCGCTGGGTGAGGAAGCGCAACCCCTCGGAGGCCACCAAGAAGAAGTACGAGAAGACGCGCCTTCGCTACCAGCAGCAGGTCATAGACCTCATGAGGCCGAAGAAGTAGGCATAATCTCGAAGTAGGCCCGTCCCTCGCGCTCCAGCTCGACGCCGTTGTAGGAGCGCGACCGGACGCCTTCGGTGTTGCCGACTATGCCGGAGAGCGCATTGGTGTCGTGGTGTGCCGCCTCGTACATCGTTATGAAGGTGTGGCGCCCGGCGTTCTTCGGCATCTTTATACCGGCTTTCTTCGCGGCCATGTTCAGGTGGTAGCGGAACGCCGTGTTGGGGATCTGCACTGCGGCCATGAAGTCGAACGAGCGCATCCATGCCTCGGCCTGCGCTGGTATCTTGAACGCGCGGGGGCGGATGCCGCGGAGCGAGCCCTTGACCTTCACTATGCGGATGAAGTGGTCCTCCAGGCTGATTTTCACTGCGCTCTCGCCTTCTCGGACGCGCGCTATCTCGCACTGCCTGACGCCGCAGAAGAACGACAGGATCGCGTCGGCCAGGTTTTCCGGCCGCTTCTCCTTGCGCGCCTCGAGTACGCGGAACAACTTCTCCACATCCGCCGCCTTCATGTATTCCGGCTGGCGGTACCCGATTTCCATCTTCTTCATGCCGTCGAGAGGATCGACCGCCAGAAGGTCCTGTTCCTTCGCGCAGCACCAGTGGATGAACGTCTTGATGTCGCCAAGGACGTTGTTGTAGGTCTTCGCCGTGTCCGGCTTTTCCGGTCGGAAGACTTTGTCCATGAGGTATTCCTTCAGCTCCGAGGCTGAGACTTCGGACAGGAGCCGGTTCTCGCCGAAGCAATGCACCCAGGCGCCTATTCGGCTCGTCACGCACTTGCGGTAGGCCTCGCTCTTGGTCCACAGAGTGCCGGAGTATCTGTGCCAGGCTTCGCCCACGGACGTCTTGCAGTCGCCTTTAAGTTCGCCGTACGCCTTCTGCGTCGCGTATGCGCGCACCACGTCGGCAAGGGTCATCTGCAGCCCGAACTGCGCCATGAGCCCGTATGCGGCGTGGGCGTCCGCGGACTGCGCATGATCCAGCTGCACGGCGTTGTCTCCACCCTTGTCGAGCCGGGTGTAAAAGTCTGAGATGTACTGCCTGAGCTCGTTCTTGTCGGAGCGAGCGACGCGCTTGCCTTTGTTCGATATCGGATCCCTTCCCAAGAAGGCCGAGAATATGGTATACTCTTTCCCGCCCTTGGTGAACTTGTGTTCCCTGATGGATGAAAGGACCTCGCGTTTTGAACGAAACATGGCTAACTCCATTGTGTTTCAGTCGTTTTGAAATCGGCTTCTGGATGACGGGCAGTATGGTATCAAAACTTGTAAGAATGGTGCAAGAATAAAATGAACTTCACTAAAAACGCAGATAAAACGAGTGAAAAATAAACATTATCACATTTGTGGTGGGTTCGATTCCCATCGCCCGCTCCATTCATAACTTGGATTATTTGCGATTTATTCGCTAAAACCGAAGTTTCGTTGAGATTGTGTTTTCAAAACTCGGTTCAATTTCTCAAAACGGGGCGTTTTCTTTGTAAGAATTTTGTAAGAAAACACTGATGGGATTCGCACCCACAGAAGGAATTTTCTTACACAGTTTCTCACTCTTCGTCCAGCCCGCACCATTCGCAGTCCGGCGTCGCCGCCACGATCCGCTCAAGGAGTCTGGCGCACTGGGCGGTAGTCATGCAGGGGCCGGAGAGGACGCGCTCGTGCCGTATGTCAAAATCTTTTTCGCTTCGCCCGCAGATCGCCGCGCCGAACATGTTCGCGCCCTTGCCCGTCTCGCGGTCAACGTAGAGCGTCCGCTCAAGCGTCGCAAGGAAAAACCCGCAACGGAGGTCGTAGTACGCCTGCGACTCGCCGCGCGTCCGCACTCCGACGGCGGCGGGGGTCTGGTGGAGGAGCTTCGTGTCGTTCCTGTTGGCGAACACGTTGAGCAGGCGGCGAGCCGGACGGCACCACGGCGTGAGAAACACGAAGATGTTCTCCAGCCATTCGCAGAAGAACGAGCCGTAGCTCGGCCAGGTGTAGCGGTCCCACGCCCAGCGGCAGAACAGCCAACGGGGATGCCGCAGGTATTCCGTGGGAAGCTTGGGTCTGTGGTAGTGCCACTTGTCGTAGTCCATAAGTATCTTGCGTGCGTTCATCAGTTTGCTCCTTTGTTGTCTGAATGTTAGTCTTTGTCCTGTACGTTCACTCAAGCCATCCGTTCTCGTGTGCATAAAACGCACATACGCACGCCGCCGTGAACGCTAGCCACAGCGTCCAGAAGATCGTTGTCGCATGCGACGTGGTGAAGAATTCATACGTCTTAGCCAGGTTCATGCCCGCGTAGACATATGGGTGTCCGAGTATTTTTCCATGCCGCAGTTCCGCGAAGACGGTGCCGCGGAAGTCCTTGGGCTTGTAGTAGAACACGTTCCGGGTGTGGAACCCCGTGCCCTGAACGTGGCGAGAAGAGCCAATCCCATCGTAGTCGAACGTGCCAACGGCGTAGACATTCCCGCAGAAGGAAATCCTGGTGGCTCTACGGCTGTCACTCGCCACCACGTCCCATGTCCAGTAGTGCTCCGTTCGCGTTCGCGTGCGCCCCTTGCTGTCCGTGTAGTGGACCGTCCGCGTGTGCATCGTGTACCGCTCCTTGTCCCTGCGGATGCAGAGGTGCACACCAGCGAGCCCGTCCCACGAAACGGGGTCTACGGTCCTGAAGTCGCCTTCGACGAATGCATCCCCGACGTCCGTCTTGCAGGCATAGGCCAGCTCAACGCCGGTGTCCTTCATCTGGACGGCCTGACGGTACTTGAGGCAGCGCTCGGCGACGTGCTTCTCTATCGCACCGGCGACGAGAAACCCGATGGCGTAGAGCACGCCGACGATCAGAACCGAGAACACGACCTCCCTCGGCGTAACCTCGAACGAGTGCGCCGCCGAAGAGAGGCCGGATCTCCTTTTGTATGGAAAGATGGGCATAGCGGAGGGCTCCCGTCAGAACAGGTCGAGGGGTTTTGAGTCCTTCACGGCCTCGTCCGCTGCGTACATCTCGTAGGTCTGCACCTCGTAGCCCGTCCATCCGAGGAAGATGGATGTGGGGAACTTGCGGCAGTGGTAGCGGTAGTCACGCACGGATTCGTTGTACGCCTTCTTGTGTTGTGCCAGGTGGTTTTCCGTGAGCGCGACCTCGGTCATCAGCTGTTTGTAGTTGGCCTGCGACTTGAGGTCTGGGTAGCGCTCCTCCACGCGCGAGAACGCCGCAATGCACTGCTTTGCCTCCGCTCCGCTCATGTTCCGACCGCGGCGCTCGATGACGTCCACGAGCGTCTTGTACTCGTGTTCGTCGTATTTCTTGACGCACGCCGCGAGTTCGTGGAACTTGTTGAAGCGGTTTGTGAGCTGCACGTCTATGCCGGACTTCGCCGCGTTGACGGTTTCCTCCAGCGAGACGGCCGCATTCTTCGACGAGAAAACGGCGCAGACGGCGATTAGTGTTATGCCGACAAATGCGGCGAGTATTATTAGTGCTTGTTTCATTTGCATGCTCCTTTAGGGTTGTTGGGGCAGCGGGCGCGACGGCCCGCTGCCCGTGGTTGGCCTACCGCATCCTGCGCAGCCCCAGCTTGCGCTCCGCGTCGAGCCACCGCTTAGTGTGGGGTTCGCCGTTGTGCGGGTTGAACTGCGAGCGCGGGTTGAGGCCTTCGGCCTTGCGGCGCGCCATGCCCTGTCGTGTGCGAGGGTACTTCATGGCTTAGTCCTCCTTCTGTGTGTCGGTTATGGCGAGATAATCATTGATGAAGCCACGGCATTTGGCGGCGTCCCAGTTCTTTATTCGTCCGTCTTCTACGGTGAGTATCACATAGTCCCCATAACCTTCGTCGTTGATAGACAGGAAGTCCGGGACGTAGTTCTCGTAATTCTTGTCGCCGTACTTAATGCGGCAGCAGTCGCAGACCTTGTAGTGGACATCGGCAACAACGCCCTTCGGCCAGTCGGAGACCTCGCCGGTGTCGATGTTGACGTCGAGGTTCCAGCGCCATTCGCCTTTGCTGTCGGGATCTGGCACAAGGAATGGCATCTTTGGGTTGTCGTTGTCGTCGGCAATGCAGTTGATGTTGCCGTCTTCTGGATAGCGGACGCCGGCCTCGATGCGGATGGTGTTGGCGGCGGCATTCTCCACGACAACCCAATCTTCGTAGAGCATATCGGACTGCGAAGCGAGCCAACCCGTAAGAATTGCCTTGCGGCCCGTGGCGTCGTGCGTGTACATGCAGATGGTGCCGAGGCCGAGGATTTCGCCGCCGTTGGCTTCGACGAGACCTTTCAGCGTTTCATCCTTGCACCACTCCGCCTTGATGCTTGTCGCTGGTTTCAGCCACAGGAACATACCCTTGCCGTTCCAGCCGCGACGGGCGACCTTCGCGCCTTTCTTCATGGCTTCGATCGCCATGCCGAACGTCATGCTGTCGATTGGACGGCCTGCGGCTTCGAACTGCGCCTTGGGGCACCACGACTCGTAGCCGTCGGGATGGACGACATGGTAGCCCTCGTCTTCTGGCGCTCCGTTCAGATTGCACGGCTCGCCGCGAGAGATGTTATAGTCTCCGCGCGTCATCGGCTCGGCTTCGACCATGTGGCATCGTATGTACTTTTGCATTGCTGTTCTCCTTTGTGCTGTGTGTTACTTGACGGACAGGATGAAGTCCCAGAGGTCGTCAACGGCGTCGATCCACGCATCGAGCAGACAGAACTTGCCGGTGTCGAGCAGGCGTTTCAGTGCGGCGGCGTAGTCGGAGCCCATTCCCGGGCCGTTGAGCCCCATCGCGACGTGGACAACGTAGCCAGAGACAGGCTTGCCATCGGCCTTGCCAGCCGTCTTGATGACTGCATAGGCGTACATCCTGTCCTTGTCGGTCGCAAGCCTCTTTACGAGCGCCTTGACGTCCTTGGCCTGTTTCGACTTTTTCGAGACTACGGCCTCGTCGATGTCGTCGAACTTGGCCTTGAGGTATTCGGTGCCGCCGAACACATGGTCGAGCGGGTTTGTCTTTTTCTTGCTCATTGTAGTTTTTCCTTTGTTGTTTGGTTTCCTAGTTCCCGGCGGGATTGCCGGAAAGGGGTGTAATGACGTTGTGTTCTTCGATGCGGAGCCCGTGTCGCCTCGAGGCGTGTTCGGGACGCGGTTGCCCGAAAATTCGCCGTAGATGCCGCGCGTTGATTCGCTCGGCTCAGTGCCTTTAATTGCTCCGCACTGACCTTTGCTATCGGGGAATGCGGCGAGGGCTTCGGGAGAGCCGTCGTGGACGAGGTTCGCGGGGAAGCGGCCCTTACCGTTGGAGGACTGTTCAATGCGCTTCCAGTTTCCGTCGAACTCTCCACGCGGCTTTGTTGGTGTTGCTCCATGTGTCCAAGTCTCTTCCGTCGGCACCCTGCAGGCGTCGATGTTGATTGTGCCCGTGCCGTATTTGAGGACGTTGGCGGCGACGGTCCCTTCGAGGGGCTTGCGGGCGACGACGATGGGCTCTAGTGCGGGCTTAAGGCAAGTGCCCCAGCCGTTCCACGCGGCGGCTTCGTGAGTGGCGGGCGTGCCGGGGTTGATTACCGTTTGAGAAGGTTGGAACACCCTGTTTGCCCCCACATCGGAAACCTCCCTGTCTTTTCGCGCGGCTTCTTCGTAAATTTCATCGGCATTATCAGGGAGCGGAAGAAAGGTCTTAAGATTTTCCCAGTTTTCTTTCGTCGGGAAACTCTTGCGGTCATCTTCCCTAACCCAATAGCATGACGATGATTTTATCCCGAGCCTACGGTCGATGTCTGCGTGATTTAGCCCTGATTCGCGAACTGCCTCTGCATACATGCGCTGGAATCTTTGGCTGTTGCCACGCATCTTGTCGATGGCTTTTGCGACGTCCATAGACTTCGGGAAGCCGCTTCCGTATACCCACATGATACAGTCGCGTATCTCCCACCCCGCGTCCTCTATGGCGCAGGCGAGGCGGTGGTATGTGCGCGTCCCGCCGAACGCGAGTAGGTGCGCCCCGGGCTTTGCGACGCGCAGGGCCTCCTGCCAGAAGGCAACACCTGGGACGCCGTGATCCCAGTCCTTGCCCATAAAACCGAGGCCATACGGTGGGTCGGTAACGATGGAGTCGATTGAGTTGTCGGCGAGATGGTGCATCACGTCGAGGCAATCGCCAAGGAATAGTGTACTCATTTGAACAGCTCCTCCTGCTGGAACCTCGGCTTCGGATGCGGCGTCGGCACGAACTCCTCCGCGCTGAACGCGGGGCAGTTGATGTCGGGATGGTCCGTCATACAACCAGAAATATAAATCCTCATGCTACCTCCTTTCCTGCATCCAATTTACGAGTACGACAATCAGTATAGTGACAACGGCAACGTCAACGAGCGCGCCGAAATACATGGCTATGTACCACGTTTCCGAATCCGCCGTAACGAACGCGGGGCTGATGCCCCATGCCCAGCGCGTGAACGCTACAATCAGTCGTAGTATCATTTCGCTTCTCCTTTCGTTTCGGCTTGTGGCGATTTGATGAATATGACAAAATAAGTGTACTTGGAGCCGGAGCGAGAAATGGTCTTGTGAGAGATTACCGGCCTCTCCGGAGACAATTCGAGGACCATATCAAGAGAACGAAAGCTGTCACACCACTTGAATACGAGTGTGCCGTTTGGCTTAAGCACTCTAAAACACTCTGCGAAGCCCCTCTTGAGATCGTCTTCCCAAGTTGCGCCAAGCGAACCGTATTTGTGGAACATGAACGACGTCTCGCCGCACTTGAGGTGCGGTGGATCAAATATCACCATCGAAAAGGAGTTGTCGGGGAAATCCATCTTGCGAAAGTCGCCAACAACGTCTGGGGATACCTCAAAATAAGAGCCGTTGCTTTCGACCTTATGGCGTGGAACAACGCGGATGTCTTGCCCAACCACACGGGGATCGTGCTTGTCGAAGTACATCATTCGCCCGCCACAGCAGGCATCAAGTATTGGTTTCATTTCTCTACCCTTTTCCATTTCTCTACCCTTTTCGTTTCCTGGTTTCCCGAGTTTCTGCCTGCCCTCCAGCACATCGATTGTGCGGAGGAGGACCGCAACGCAGTCGTAGAGCTCTTCCACGGCGGCGGCGGCGTGGCCGTTCTGAATCTCCACCATCGCTTCGTACTTCTCGCAATCCAGCAACTCGTCCCATCTAACAACGTTTGCCTCTATTGCGTGGACCAGACGCCTGCGGCAGTCTCCAAGTCGCCATCCCGCAAAGTCAAACGACGAGCCGTCGTCTCCGATAATATCGCAGAAGTACGGGTGCTTCTCCCTCGCGTGTGCGTAGTGCTCGCGTATGCGGGCGTCGTGCGCCGCCCAGTCGTATTCGATGTCGGGGTTCACTTTGTGGCTCCTTCCTTATAGTGGCACTGCAGCCACTTGTTGAGGAAGTCGCGCAACTGCTTGACCTGGCCTGCGTGAAGGCGGATGCCGACGCGGGTAGTGATTGCCTTGTCCGCTCCTATTGTCCTGGCAATCTCTCCCCACCGCCATTCTGTGCGTGTTCGCGGCTCGGACATCGTTAAGCGCAAATAGTGATGGCCTACGGTATTCGATGTATGGCCCTCAAGCCGCCCGAACTCTCGGCGCTTGTCTATGTCGGTTGTCGTGTTGCGCGTGTAGGTGTTGTCGCAAATGTCTATTGTCGGGTCATTCACTTCGCGCCTCCTTCCGTCAGCGGGTCAACGCCGTGGTTGAAGCGCGTCAACGCTTTGCGGAGCAGGCGGAGGTTCCTTGCGATTTTTTCGCATTCCTCCATCGTCGCCCCCCAAGAGCAGTTGTATTGCGCCTTTGCAAAGCGGAGTGCCGTGCGGTATAGGTGCTTCGCGTTCTTGACGAACTCGCCCGTCACGATGACCTCTTCGCTCATTTCTCGCCTCCTTTCTTCCTTCTTCTCGGGCTTCCATCCCTTTCCTTTGCATGGGCATTCATTTGGAACATCATAGTGCCATGTGCCGAAGTCTTTGCCGAGAAATGCGCATCGGAATTTGCTTCCGTCCCAGCCCGTAGTCGGCTCTTTGCAGTTGGCACACTCGTAGCATTGCTTGTTTATGCTTTCGCGGCCCATAATACTGACGGCGTTTCCGCCGATATTGACACAACTATTCATTCCTCTCCTCCTTCCTTTTCCTCATAGGGCATCTGCGCCCAGTATGCGTGGCATCGAGGGAATCCGGGTATCATGGAAAGCGACGCAAGCGGACATTCCTTGTTGCACGACTCCTCTTCGTTGTAGTATTTGTCGCACAACTTTCCAAACCGCACAGCCTGCTCCTCCGCCGTCCCCACCTCGCAGTTGAGGCGGGGCAAGGCAAGCGCGCTTTTACACAGCCGCTCTACCTCCAGCAACGCCTCGCTTGCGCTCAGCGCCTCGGGCTTGTCGGTCGTTCCGGCGACGCCAGCCAGCTCGTCGGCCTCCCACTGTAGGGCGATTTCGTAGCACTTCTCTAGCGCGTCCCTCGCGCTCTCGATTTCAGTCTGCATCGGTGGCTCCTTCCTGCTTCAATACCTCGCACTCGCACGCCCACGCCGCTCCTTCGCGCCCATGAACGAGCCACGTGTCACCACCGCCTTCGCCCACAAACTCAAGCGAGCAAACCTCGTCATCCCACTCGTGGTCGCCGCTAGAATCAGTATTGAGCATGTGGACTCTGTCTGATACGTGAATGGCTTTATCGTTGCAATCTTTCGGCGCGTCCAAAGACTCGCAGTTGCGCGGCGGCGCGGCAAGGGCGGTCTCAATTATTCGATAAAAGTCATACCAGTCCTCCTCGTGCTCGAAGTTAAGCTCTTTAATTGACAGCAGCGCCTCGCGCAGTTTCGCCGCGTCGCCGCGCTCCGCAAGCTCGCGCCTGTGCGCCGCCTCTACGACTCCGCCGACAGCGAGCGCGTCAGCCTCTATCGCGGCCTTCTCGCGCTCGTACGCCGCCTCCAGGCGGTCGGCGTAATCTTCTATGCCACAAGCATTTGTATCCATGTCAGGATGGTCATACTCATGTTGCTTTGCGAATCTATGCATCTCCGCGATGATGTCCGCGATTGTCTCTTGTGTTTCAGCCATTGTTAGTCCTCCTTGGTTATCGCCGCCTCGATAGTTTCCATCGCGCGGACTATCGCCTCATAGCATTTGCCGCTCTTTTCGGAATCGGCGTACGCCTTCTTTATCAGCTCTTCGCCCGTGCCGTAGAAGCACCCAACTTTCCACTTTTTGTTGGAGCGCGTATAGGTAAACCACCGCATCGACGACCAGCAGTTCTTAAAGACAACATAGTCCGCGTTGCCGGAGACACTCGCGTCGCCGGAGACCTCCGCGTTGCCGTAGACTCTCGCGTTGCCGGAGACTCTCGCGTTGCCGGAGACCCTCGCGTTGCCGTAGACCCACGCGTTGCCGTAGACCTCCGCGTTGCCGTAGACCTCCGCGTTGCCGTAGACTCTCACGTTGCCGGAGACCCTCGCGTTGCCGGAGACCTCCGCGTTGCCGGAGACACTCGCGTCGCCGGAGACCCACGCGTTGCCGTAGACCTCCGCGTTGCCGTAGACCCACGCGTTGCCGTAGACCCTCGCGTTGCCGGAGACCTCCGCGTTGCCGGAGACACTCGCGTCGCCGGAGACCCACGCGTTACCGTCATGGGATAGGTTGCTTTCTGTCTCGATCCATCCGCCCATCTCGCCCTCTTTGATATAGGCGAACGAGACGACGGCGCGAATACGGTGCAGGGTGCATCCACACCACTCCTTCGTCTCGCCTGTGAACTCGTATTTTTTGCTCATTGGTTGTCCTCCGTTTCACTGTTGTTGTCTGTGTCTGTGCCGCTTCTAAGCCGCACCAAAGCCCCTACAAGCCCGCTTTCGCGCAGACGGGCCAAAGTCCCGCGCCAGTCCACGGCGAGCCCGTCGGCGGGGCGGCATACCATCTCCGCCGCAGTCCGCCACGGCATTTTGGGCGGACAACACGGGTCGAGGTCGAACGGCCCGAGTGCGTCGATGATGTAGCGCGGCGTGAGCCAAGTCTTTTCGCCCGTGTCAATGTTCATGTTGTAGCTTCTATTCATCGTCCGCCTCTCCGTAGTCCCGTTCATCGGGTTCGCCCAAATCCGTCTGCGTCTGCTTCTCGCACGTCTCGTTATCCGTGCAGTGCCCGTCGCTCCAGAAGAGGCACCACCGCCACGAGCATGGCGCGTTGCAGGGGATATCGCCGGGCGTCATGATGCCATCTCCCGAAAGTCTGCCTCGCACATGGCGGCGGCTGTCATAACTGGTACGCTGTTCCCGATCTGCTTCACCTGTTCACCACGGTTGCCCGTAAGCACGTAGTCCTTCGGGAAGCTGTGCGCCGCCGCAAGTTCGGACGGCTTCAGCATACGGATGCGGATGTCGATCACGCGCCCGTCTTCCAACACGGGGAAAACGCCCTGCACGTTGTCACACGTCGTCAAGGTCTGAATCGGTTTGTCCGCCGTGCGGATGTGTCCGCCATCGGCTCCTCCTGGTCGGCTCATGTCAAGGATCAGCGGCGTGATTACGCGCATCGCGCCGCCGCAAGTAAGGGTCGGCATGGGCTTCGTCACCGGGCGGCATTGTGCGCAAGCGTCGCGCCCCAAAACAAGCGGCGTAATCATCCGCACCGCGCCGCCAGTCGCAATCGTCGGGCATGGCTCGTCAATCGGTCGGCAAGCCGCGCCACCCTGTTGCCCCAAAATTAGCGGAGTGCAGAGGTAGTCTTTGCACACCATCGTCTGCGTCCGGAGCGGCTTGTCGATCCCTCGCGGCGCGTTGTTCGTCTGCTCTGTTATGAGATACGGCGTAACCATGCTGAAACGGTCGTGCGTCGTCTGCGTTCCAATAGGCGCGTCCACGCTCTGTGCCTCGCCGTTCTTGAAGTGATCCAGAATGAGCGGCGAACACAAGGCGTGGTGTTCCTTCGTCGTCGTAGTGGAAAGCGGCGCGTCCACGCTCTCGGCGTCGCAGTTCCTGTTCATGCGCACCACAAACTGGCGCACGATGGCCGTGCGGTTCGCCGTGTGCTGTGTCCGCAACGGCGCGGTCGTCGGCAATACCCGCGTTTCGTCGTTCTCGCCCGCACCCAGCATATCCATCTGAAAATCAAGCCCGCAAAACTTACGCAAGCCGACAGCAATTCGGCGGAGGGTATTCTTTGCCAATGGCTTCTTGCGGTTGAAAATACTCCGGCCCGTGTCGGATAGGTCAAGGCACTCGCGGACGCCGCGCCACGGCTTCAGCTTGCGGAATAAATCCGGCTGCGGGTTCTCGGCGTGAGTAGGCTCCGGCCAGCATATCCTTCCGCACCCGCGCCGGACGGCCTTAAGGAAAAATCGGCGGCGGCTCGTTGCGTCGCCGTAGTCGGCGCAATTCACTACGCGCCATTCAACGGCGTAATTGCGCGCCTCGATAGCCGCGACCCAAGCCCTAAAGCATGACCCTTTTAATTTCTCAATCGGCTTGCCGTCCTTCGAGAGTGGCCCCCAATCCACAAATTCGGGGACGTTCTCAATGATGATACGGCGCACAAAAAGCTGATCGAGCCATGTCAGCACAAGCTCCGGCTGTGCGCGCAGTTGGTTGCTGCGCGGCTTGCCGCCTTTGGCGCGGCTATGGTGTGTGCAGGACGGGGACGCCCAGAGCAAGTCAACCTCGCCGCCCGGAACGAGGTCGGCCGGCACCGCTTCTTCAATGCTCATGCGCTTGGTGTCAATGTCGGGGTGGTTTGCGCGCATTGTGTCCACGGCCACGGCCCAATGATTTATTGCAAGCCCCTTGTGGTGCAGTTTCATGCGGTGCAAGGCGTCCTCCATGCCTGTGGATGCGCCGCCTGCGCCGCAGAAAAGGTCTACTGTGTTCAAGGTCCTCATTTCCCCGCCTCCACAACTTTGCCGCCTTTTGCCTTAGCCACACTCGCGGCCATCTTCACGCGCCGCTCCCAAGTCAGCCGCTCCTTCTGCCATTCCTTTCGCTCTGCTTCAACGGCGGCGAGGATGAGGTCGCCGTATTCTTTGATGCGGTCGCTTATCATCGGGTTTGCGATCCCGTCGGCGTACTCGCACATTTCGGACACCATGCCTTCAGTTGTCATTGCCGTCCTCCTTCTCCTGCTCTTCATCTGCGAGGCTCCCGATAGGGTCCTCGACCTTGCGTGTGAAGTCTATGAGTTCGCAGACCGCGACTATCATCACGACCACGACGCTGACACACAGCGCGCCGGCGAACACGAACTTTATGATCGTATCTGCCATGTTACTTGTCCTCCTTCTTGGGCGGCGGGTAGGGATGGTTGCAGCCGCGGCCGTTGCGCGACTTGTCCAGGTAGTATCTCCCGAACGCCCTGCGGCACTCGTCGCGGGTCGGGCATTCGAAACACAGGTGTGCCAATGTCTCTGCCATGTCGGGGCTCCTTTCAGATTTCGTCGGTAAGCGGTATTTCGCTGTAGTGTGGGCACGGCCCATAGCCGCGCTGGGGATACCATGCAGCGTGACGGGTCTTACAGTCACTAGAGTACGGCTTCGGCTGCGGATCGTCCTCGTAGTGGATGCAGTTGTGGCAGGATTGCATTTCTTTGGGGATCATGGCGTTCCGTCCAGCTGTTGAATGTTCACGACTATTCCGTGCCAGTCCTCGCCGGACAAGAACTTCACTACGCTTTCGCTGCAAACCTGGGCGTCGTCCTTCCAGAAGCCGCAGTGCGTCAGGCAGTCCTTGAGTGTCTTGAGGAGATTGTCCGTGTCGGGCTTTGTTGTCTTCCACGTTGTGCAAGCCGCGGAGCTGCGGAAATAGTATGCGACGCGGAGGCATATCGGCCCGTCGAGCGGCGAAGGCGGCGCATGGGGCTTGAGAAGGGTGCAGTATTTTGCCTCAAGGTCGCGAAGGGCGGGGGTCTTGTATACGCGCGGCCTGCCGTTCTGCACAACAACCTTGACGCCGTTCTGATGCGTGAGCCGGGGTATGTCCGGCTCCAGCCTCATGGATATGCACTTGTTAAAACGGGGGGCATTCATCGTCGTTTTCCTCCTTTGGCACGACAGTGCCTTTCTCGATCGTCCAGCCGAGGGTTTTGCAATACTGCTGTATGCGACGTTGCGACACCCCCAGCTGCGACGCCAGTTCGGATGTAGTCCAGCTCCTCTTGGGGTCGAACTTGACAAGGTTCACCATGGTCCGCGCCTTGTCTGGCTTCTCGGAGGCGGCCTTTTTTGCGTTCTTGGCGGCCTGCCACTTGGGGACGGGGGCGCCCTGTGGCGTTGCATCCGTGAGCAGGTCCTCCTCGTCCAGCATGTGATATGGGTGGAGGAACCAGGTGCCGAGTGGCTTTGGCGTCGCAAAGTCGCGGAGCGTGTACGACAGCCGCCACGCCGTAATCGACTCGCACCTTTTTGCCGCGGCGTCTCGTGCGGCCAGGATGTCCGACATGTCCTCGGCGGAGAAGAAAGCAGGAAGAATCCCAGCCAGCCGATTTGCGACGAGCTTGTCGTCGGCCGACACGCCCTGCTCCCACGACGTGTCTATCGCCACGCGCCGGGCGACCTCCAGCATCGCCTCGCACTCGTAGCGGTTCTGGAGCTGCGCGCGCGCGTTCTCCGCGTCGAGCTGAGTCATGTCGATGAGCGCATCCGTGTCGCGCACGAAAACGCCGGATCCGGAGGCGCGGTCGAGCGAGTTCTTGTCGCCCTGGAACCCCTTGGAGTGATGGTGGCAGAACGCGACGGCGCAGCCGCATTCGTAGGCGATGCGGTCGAAGTAGCGCATGAACTCGGCCATGTCGCGCGCATTGTTCTCGTCGCCGGTAAGCACCTTGTATATCGGGTCTACGATTATCAGCGCGTAGCCGCGGTCCTTTGCGCGCCTGATGAGCTTTGGGGCGAGCGTATCCATCGGCTCCGCGCACCCGCGGAGGTTCCACCTGTCGATGAACGAGACGTGGCGCCCTGTCGGGAAAAGGGCCTTGTAGACTGCCGAGAAGCGGCGTGTGCACGAATCCTTGTGCAGCTCCAGGTTGACATAGAGGACGCGACCTTGCCGGCAGCGGCGCCCGACCCAAAGACCTCCTTCCGCGATGGCGATCGCCAGT
This sequence comes from uncultured Lentisphaerota bacterium, assembly GCA_900320225.1. Classification (GTDB taxonomy): domain Bacteria; phylum Verrucomicrobiota; class Kiritimatiellia; order RFP12; family UBA1067; genus RUG572. The sequence continues at coordinate 34,452 of ONRL01000002.1, read as the reverse complement.
TCGATGAGCAGGAACGACTTGCCGGCTTTCGACGGACCGGCTATTATCATCTTGGATGAGATCGAGAGAATGCCCTCCACCAGCTCCGGCAACGGGGCAGGCGGATTCTCGATCTCGGCTTCCGTAAGCGTCTCGAAGTCTGGGAGGCTGTCGTTCTGCTCCTTTATCCACGACTCCCATTCCTCCCACGACTTCTTGCCGCAGGCGCGGGAGATTATGTATTGCTTGCCTTCGCCGCGGATAAAGCCCGGCATACGCGTAAAACGTGACGGATTGCGGTTCTGCTTGTCGAACGCCAGCCCGTTCTGTTCGCAGACCGTGAACAGGAAGTCCACCCGCTTGCGGTATTCGGAAATGTCGGCGGCGTCGATGCGCACGATCGCATGTGCGGATTTGCCGCCGGAGTGCACGATGACCGAACACGGCAGCTCAAGCTTCCTGTAGATCGCAACCTGCTCGTTGACGGGAATGGTGTCGCATTCGATGAGCGCATGACGGAATGCGACGATGTTTGCGTCCTTGCGGCCTTGGCCGTCAACGGGATTGACTACAATCCACGCGCCGGATTCGGGGTTCGGCGTGCCGACAGCCTCGGCAAAACCGTCGTCCGTCCCCTTGGCGAGGGATTTCTGTATCTCGGCAACCGTCTTGGACCACACGCCTCCGACGCAGCGGTATTCGCCGCCGATGTTCGGCGGATTCGTAAGGTACGCGACATGTTCCTCCGGCCTGAACAGCGCCGAAAGGTACTCGGACAGCTCACGACACGGATTCCATTCGGACGGGGCCGCCACGGTCTCGTGCTCCAGCCAGTTGCGGTCCACTATCCTGTAGTCGTCGGGATTTACAACTTCGTCCCAGCCGACGGCATGCGATGTGCCAGTAGGCACTGGGGCGCTCTTCTCAAGAGGCTGTCGGCATCCATAGGCTACAGCCTCGTCCCATTCGCGGGCACCCAGGCGCTCGCCGTCGGACGACAACGACAAGGCAAGTTTGCGCAGCGCGACGGACTCCTCTTCGGAAATGCGGCCAGACGCCAGGCACCCGCCGGCGATGCGGCCTACGTCGCGGCGGCACTTGTGCCTGTTGCCGACATACATGCCTTCGCGGAGCTTCTGCTCGATCATGCCGTAGTCGCTGTATTCGCTCATGGCGTGTAGGTCTCCGGATTGATTCCGGCGGGAATGCGGTTCCACCCGCAGGCCGCAAAGCGGTTGATGAGCTTCTGCGCGGCCTGCATGGGCCACGTCTCCACGTTGCGGAAGCCGCGCGACGACAGAAACTTGATCTGGCGCGGGGTGGAAAGCCCGCTGTCAACACGCTGTTGATAGGCTGTCAATAACGCATCGGCGGCGGATGCGGAGCCGGGGCAGGCAAACCCGAGGCGTTCAAGCCGGTCCAGCTGTTCCATCGTGGGGCGGTTCGACTGGTCGAGTGATGCCGGAATAGCCTTCGTGAGGTCTTCGGAGCCGATCATCGAGGCATAGGCAAGCGGGTCTATCAGCTTCCCCTTTTTGTGTGCCTGTTCGCGGAGCTTCTTCGCCAGCGCGTCCTCCCGTTTCTTCACGGTCTCGGATTCCGCCGATTCCAGAGTTTCCGCCGTCAGGTCGAGCGCCGCCTGGCCGTCCTTGCTTTCCTGCTTCTTTGTTATCGTCTCGCACACCTCTGGATCGTCAGACAGGAGACAAGCAGGACGGCACAGGTCGTGCGTCGATGTAAGCCACAGAAAATCGAGAAGAAGCAGATTCTGCTTTCCGGTGGAAGGCGAGAGGCGGGTTCCACGCCCAACCATCTGGACAAATAGGGCGCGAACCTTCGTTGCCCGAAGAACAACAATGCAATCAACAGACGGCTCGTCATATCCTTCCGTGAGAAGCATAGAATTGAGAAGTACGCAGCCTGCCGGAGCCTGAGAGAACCAGTCAAGGATATCGGCTCGGTCTGTACTTTCTCCGTTAACTTCGCGCACTTCCTGTACGCCCTCTTCCACAAAAATCTGCAACATCTTTCGCGAGGTCGCGATAAGAGGAGTAAAAACAATCGTCTTTCTGTCATGGCAGCGTTCCTTTATTTCGCGGCAAATCTGCCTCAGATACGGGTCGAGCGCATTGCCGAGGGATGAGGCCTGGTAGTCGCCGCCCTGCTTGGAGACCTGGGTGAGGTCAATCCTTAGAGGCACTGTCTGCGCCTGTATCGGGCACAGGTAGCCGTCGCGGATGGCGTCCACTATCGAATACTCGTAGGAAATCGTCTGGAACACCTCGGAGAGGTCGCGCAGGTCGCCGCGGTCCGGTGTGGCGGTGACGCCGAGGAGGCGCGCATGGGGAAAATGGTCTATAACAGCACGATAAGTGCTGGTAAGCGCATGGTGGCACTCGTCGATCACGATAAGCGAAAACTCGTCGCTGCGGAATCGGTCAAGCCGTCTCTGCGATTTCATCGACTGGACGGATCCGACGACCACCGTATACGGCAGATCGAAGCTTGAGACTTCGCTCGTCTCCTCGGCCTTCTCAAGCCCGGCTTCTATCCCAGTGGCCTTGTAGAGCTTGTCGATTGCCTGCTGGAGGAGTTCGCCGCGGTGTGCGAGGATAAGGACACGTCCGCCCCGCATCACTTCGCGCTGGGCGAGGTGCGAGAAGATGATGGTCTTCCCGCAGTTGTGCGTGACGGTGAAATCGTCAAGCAAATAGCGGTTGTCGCCGTCAACTGTAAAGCCGAAGTATTCTTTCACGCCGACTGGCCGTATTGAAAAACCTGTACGCAAAACTGATTTCTTCTGACGCCTAACGTCAAACTTGCGGCGAGGCACTCGCGTTGGAATCACAGACAAGTCTCCGCTAACCGATATCCGGTAATACGTACCAACGAACCCAATGCTTTTAATTGATTTTTTGCAGACGCTTGAGTATGCCGCAAGACCAAGCGATCTACACACGAAACAAATGTCGTCTGCCAGACGCGGCGACTTTGTTATGTAGTCACAACTTCCATTGCTTGATTTTGAGCCGTCTGTGTCAATGAGACCGGCAAGCAGCTCTAGCCTGTCCTTGATTGAAGACGTCAGATACTGTCGCGGTATGCGCTTTTCTCCGCTACCGCAACCCCAAAGCCCCAAACGAGCGAGCATCCCGCGCAAACGCGATCCGTTGCAGCCGATTTCGCCAGTCTGAAATATCCACGTATTTGCAAGACCGGCAGGTTCAGGTCGTAGCGTATAGCCAAGCGATCTTGCATACGAACTCAACGCCTCGAGCACTTCCGGCTCTGCTGTGGTAACGTTTATGCTGTACTTTAGTCCGCCGTCCCCAAGCATGACGCCGACAATGTACGGGGGTATCGGCAGGGGTGTCTCCTTCACGGGGAATGCAATCATCGGCGCACGAAAGAGCTTGTGCTGATGCTTGTACGTTTTTGATTTGCCGATATATTCTTTTACCGTAAGGTCAACGACATCGCCGCCAATCTGCGACGGAAATCCGTTTCGGCGTATGGATGTTTTCACGAGCGAAAGCATGTGGTCTTCCGTGACGACAAACTGCTTGCCTTTGATTGGCGATATTTCATAGCATGGCTTATGGCCATGATGGACGGCAAGTACGCGACGCGGCGTTCCGTCCATGCCGAGCAAAAAATCTCCGGCATGGACGTTCTCTACGCTTGCCGAGTCGCCATTGGCGAGAAGCACTTTCTCGCCAATGGCGTGGCACCCCGTCGCGAGGACAATGAGGGTGGAGCGGATGTCCGGTTTGCCGAACTCCGCCTCCACTGCCTCGACGGCCTTTTTCTGATACGGACGCAGTGTCATTTCAGGTCGTCCAGATCGTCGGACAATCCCGACTGTTCCGATGCAGCAGCCGGCGCGAGCCATTTCTTCACCTCGTTCGACGTGCGGCTCTCGCCGTCGCGCGTGGTGTACGTCCTGGAGGAGACCTTGCAGCGGCCCTCCATGCCGTTCTGGACCTTGCCCCAGGGGATAGGGCCCGCCCCCTCGCCTTTCTTGTGCAGCCCCAGCGAGGTCAGGAACTCGTAGATGAACCCAAGCGTCGTTGTGTGCATGAGGAACATCTTGGTGACGTAGGAGCGACCCTTGTCGCCGCCGTCGATGATAACCCCTACATCCACCTTGTTGCAGGGCGGGACCTTCTTCGATCCCGCGAACGTTCCGCGCTCTACCTTCGCGACGGCGAAGGGATATTCGCCGTCCGGCAGAACCACGAAATCTTCGCGTTTGCCGCCGCCCTTGACTTCAGATTCGGAGACGTCGTCGTCCCAGCCGATTGCACCGTTTTCGTTTGCCATGTTCTTACTCCTTTTCAGCTTACGATTTTGTCAACCAAGAACCCTATCGCCATGTCATTCGACATTTTTATCGACAGGGCCACCATGTCTGCATCCTTTTGCGTATTGCAGTAGCAGATGACCTCGTCTGTACCTGGCTTCAAAACGACGAACGCCGTTTCGAAGTGGTTTATCTGTTCTTTGATCTCCGGCTTTATATTGCCGGCGGATAGCTGCTTGAATAGCTCTTTTCCGGCGATTCTCTTTATCTGCCGTCAGCGTTGATTCCGATGTGAGTGACATTGCCTTGTTCCTTTGTTAGTTGTCCTTGATTTTTGCTGCGATCTTTTCCATGTTCCGCGAAAGCCACTGCAGCGCCTCGTCGGGCCAGTCTGCCATCCTTGCGGTTGCAAAGGAGAAGTCCGTCCCGTAGCGCCCCTTGAGCTTCGGCTGCGCGTCCGCGAAGGTGCGTATCTGGTCCTCCGACACGCCGTAGTTGCCGAGGAGCCGCCTGAGCTCCGCCAGCGCCGGCTTGTCGGAAGAATGCGAGTCTTCCGCCTTAGGGGTGGGGGCGGGTGCAGAAACAGTTGCTTGTTTCGCCTCAACAACAGCCACGCTTTCGCTCCTAGAAGTGGCGGCAGCCAGGGCCTTTGGCAGCAGTTCCGCCATTTTGTCAAGGGAACAGTCGTCGGGAAGCTCGATGCAGGCGCGGTGCTTGGCGTCCCATTCGTTGTGCGGAGTCGTCCAGCACCAGCGCTTTCCTCCTTCGACATGTCCTTTTGTCTCGCCGGCTTGCTTGTTGGCGGCAACCATGAATGTCTTGTAGGAACAGAAGATCACGACGTCAGCCGATTCCATGAAGAGCGGCGTGACCGTCTTGGAGAGCTTCATTTCGTGGTGGTCGTATGCCCCCTGTCCTTCAAGGACCTCCACCTTGCGCGGCGTCTCATGGGCTATCCAGATGACATTCACTCCTGCATTCGCAAGATCTGCGGCCTTGTCGATTATTGCGGCCATCTGCTGCTTGTGACCTGCGATCGTGCGCCCGTAGTCGTTGACCGCAAACACGCTTTCGATTCCCTTTTCCGCGGAGAAGGTCTTGTCCAGAGCCTCCTCGAGCTTGTCGGCGGAGTCGATCACGAGGTTCTTGAACCCCTGCGGGTTGCGCTTCAGTTCGTCGAGCGCACCCCTTACCGCCGCATACGAGCGGGGAAGGTCCGATTCGTCAACTTTCGCCACATCTATGCCGTGCGTCCCGTTTTCGTAGTCGAAGAACAGCGCATCCGGCAGTTTGCTGGCAAGAGTTGTCTTGCCCAGCCCGTGTGGGCCGTACACGACGATGCGCAGGCCCTTGGGCTTTGTCTTACCCTTGATGATCTTCATGTTGGTTTTCCTTTAGTTGAGGTTTTAGAAAAAAATGCTCCCCGGCATACCATTTAGCCGCTACCCGCAACTTCGGGAATTTTGGACTACAAATCGTCCAGGTCGCCCAGCGGGGCGGGGTCTGCCTTGGTCTTGGGCACAATGACGGTGCCGTCCGGTACCTCAGCCTCGCCGTCCTCTATCACGATCGAGCATTCGCCACCCGTGGAAACGCGCGTGCCGATGCACTGGAGCCCTTGCTCCTTCAGCCAGGAGTCGAAGTCCCCGAGGCTGTCGAGGTCGAGCTGTTCAAGCTTGTCGATGAGGACGAACTTGCAGTTGGGGTTGAGCCTGGAGGCAATAGAGGCCCCGACGATCAGTTGCTGGGACCCCGAGAGGCAGTCCCACGCCTTGCCGTTCAGCATCAGCACTCCGTCTTCGACTGACAATCCGGGAAGGGGCAAATCCGCTCCGTCGAGAAGGGCGAGGCGCTTTGCACGGGCATCCTCGATCTCCGCGGTAAGCGAGTCGTACTGTTCTCGCATGGCGGACGCCTCCTCCATCCGGCGAGTGCGGTCCTCGTTCTCCGCGACCCTGCGGTTCGTCTCCTCGAAGTTGGCGATCTGCTTTTCAAGTTCAGTTGTGGATTCAAGCGTGAAATCCTCGGATTCAGCCGAACGCACCTCTTCCGACAATTCTTTCTGACGCTGACGCAGACGGTCGATTTCTCCGCTGACGCGCAATAGTTCCGCCTTGTTGGATTCGTACTTCCGACGGTGCTCTTCTTTGATTCCGTTTCGAGCCAGTATCTCCTGCTGCTTGTCTATGAGTTCCTTCACAGACACCTTCTCCTTTGGCGCGTCCTCGTGCCAGGGCATATCTGCGGCGGCCTTCTCCTTCTGGTCGGCAAGCTGCCCTACGGCGCGCCGCTGGTCGTACTTCGCCTTTATGTCGCGGTCGATGGCGGCGAGCTGGTCTCCGATGCCGAGTATCTGCAGTAGAATGTCGGCCTTTTCCTTGTCGTTGGCGTTGAGGAACTTCGGAAGGTCGATTGCAAGCTTGGACAGCAGGGAATTGAGGAGCCTCTGGCCCTCACGCTTGCCGGTTGAGTCGGTTACGGTGAGGTTGGCGTTCTTCCCCTTGCGTTCTATGACGAGGCCGTCGTCTGTCTCGATGTGGATGAACGTGTCGCCCACTGCGCCGTCGCGCTTCAGCGAGCTTGGCGCGTAGTTCTCGCCGCCTAGCGCATAGGCTATCGCGTCGAGAACGGACGTCTTCCCCTGCCCGTTCTTCCCTCCGATTATCGTGAGCCCGTTTTCGGTGGGCTCAAGCCGCAGCGCCTTTATGCGCTTCACGTTCGCCATCTCAAGAGAGACGATTTTCATTTTGTGGTTCCTTTGTTTTTGTTGTTTGGGATAAAATAGAGATACCTGCCCTTGCGGCCCTCATGGTCGCTGATCTTCTGGCGGACCAGGCGCCCCGTCCGCACCATTCTGCAAAGGGTCCAGTGCTTGAGCGCCCGCGAGCAAATGTCCGACAGGTCGATCTCCGTCGCCGAGAGCGGACGTCCCGAGGTTCGCAGCGCCTCGAGGATCCGCAGTTCACGGGCCGCAAGCGTGTAGTCCACGGCGGGCGGCCGACCGTCGTTCTCGTAGTCGGCCATGATCTCGTTCGCCCACGCCGAAGGGCAGTTGCGGCAGTTCTCCGGCGTCCTGCGCAGGCAGCGCTCGCAGCGGTTCGCAATCGTGCGAATGAACGAGATTGCGCGACGTTCAAGTTCCGGTGTCATGCGGTCCTCCTTGATACGCAGCGCGTCTCCAGCCAACGCTCGACGTCCTCGCGCCGGTAGAGGCGCGTGTGCGACGTGAGGCGGAAGTGCGGCACGATGTTCTTCTTCCGGCTGGACCAGTTGAGGAGATCGTGCGCCGTGATGTGGCTCTCCGCCATCTCCGAGGCCAGCTCCTCGCCGGTCAGAAGGTCAGAAGGGATGCCCCGCAGTGCGTCTCCGGCGGCGTACCCGCGGCGCGCGCGGTTCAGCAACTCCACCACCCAGTCGGACGAGATGCGCGCGCCGTAGTGGCGTGCGTCGCCGAGTATGCGGTACGAGGTCGGGACGGTGAGTCTCAATCTCTCGTTCACGAACTCTCTTGGGAGGTAGTGCGTCATGGTTGAGCTGTGGAGCACCCCTATGCTGCAAGTATGCCCGCGGCGACGAGCGCGGAGCGCATAACCGTATCGAGGGTGGCGCCGTGCTTCTCGGCGTACTCGCGGACCACCGCCTTCTCGGACGGCTTCACGCGCACCGCGAGCGTTTCGGAGTACGACTCCGGCTTTTGACGTTCGACGAGCTTCAGTTCCTTCGGTTTGTTCATGGCTGGTTCTCCTGTGTCTTGCCGCGCATTACGGCCTTCGTCAGGATCAGCGATGCCTCGCGCCCTATGGCGCGCCCGTTCTCCGCGGCACGTTCGCGCAGTGCAGCTTTGACCTCCGGCCTGACCGGGGTGTTGATGTATTCGTCCTTGGGTGGAGTGGCTTTCATGGTATCACCTAGGTTAGCTTATAGTGTCGCGACACTTATGCTTGACAAGAAATGGCCTGCATGGTGCGAGCAGAAAAAAGTCGTTTAGTGTCGCGACACTTCGTTGGCGAAAGAAGATCGCGTACTTTCATTGCGAATTTTGCGGGCGAAAGTTTTGATGCCTTTGCGGCTGCTCTGAACTTGTCCGAGTATTTTGACTTCACTTTTTGACTCCCTTCTGCGCGTGGCGCATTACCCTCTTTGCTGTAAAAGCCTCTTTGATGACAGCTATTGCTGGTAGGTATTCGGGCAATATCTGGTCGTTGCGCATAATTCCCAAGGCCGTGGCCCGTGCCCGTACTCCATCCATGATGATATCAGTAGCTGTCTCACCTGTCTGATCCACCAAAAACGCGAGAAGGGCGCGAAAATCGTCATCGACATACAAGCCGATACTTGATTTTCCTTCTTTATGTTTTCCCATTCGACTTGGCATGATGTGGTTCCTTTCCCCTATTTGGGGGTTGCGCGGATATAATATCATAGTGTCGCGACACTATGCAAGCACAATCCTGTAAAATTTTGATTTTTTTTTACAAGCACCTACAAGGGGCGGCGGGGAAGTGGTATAATTCGCAATGTGAAACAGCAAATCTACATCGTAAACAACGGAATCGACTTCGAGAAAGCCGTGTTGGCGATGGTTGAGTCGTGCGGCTTCAAATGCAAACTTACACCTGAAAGTGGGGATCAGGGGGTAGATGCGATCGCTTATGTAGGCAACAAGAAAATTGCCATACAGTGTAAATTTTATTCAGAGAACTTGGTCGGCAATGATGCGGTTCAACAAGTGGTGGCGGGAAAAATATTCTGGGATTGCGACGATGCCGCTGTAGTTTCCAACACACGCTTTTCTAAGTCCGCATACGAACTAGCCAATAAGGCCAAGGTGCAATTACTTCACTATAGCCAGCTGAAAGCGCTGATCGAGAACCAGGCGCGCGCCATACGTGAGGCCACCGTTCGCAGCCTCACCACGTATACATGGGCCTATGATCATATCGAAAGAACAGACACCCGCTTTGTTCCTGGCTGCGACTTCGTCCTGGAATCTGGCGACAAGCGCATCGCCGTATCTGCGTATCACAGCACGGTAGGTATCGTCCGCGCCATACAGGCCATAAGCGCCGCCGCGTCGGTGCTGTCGTGTCAGGACGCCTGGCTGGTCTGTGATACACCGCCGATCAGGGTGGTTAATACATACTCCCAAAAAGCAGGCGTCAGCATCATCTCAGCAGACACTTACGAGAAGGCGCTCCAAGAGCTAGATGACTACGGGTCCAATTTTGGAGGCGTCGAAGTCTCTTTCAGGTATGGCAATTACGGCGTCGAGCCAGAAACAACCAAGCCCAGCAAGAGACATACACAAAACGAAGATGGACTTTTTCTGGTCGTGAGGCAGCTATGGAGAATGTATGGTGACCCCGAAAACATTATGTCCGCCGAAGCGAGACAAGAGCTAATCAATCGCGCTGGTGACACAGTGATTAGGCGATTGAAAAACAATTCGCGATTGCGCAACAGACACAGTCAACTATGGATGTTGCTTCGTTTCATAGCGGCGTACAGGACAAAGCTGGTTTTACCTGATGAAATCGCCCGGATGTTTCGCCATCGTTCCAAGCTTGCGTTTGGTGTGACCCAATCCGACATTCAACCCTACCGTATTTCAACAGAGGCCATTTCGCCAGAAAAACTCTGGGGAATCTTATCAGAAGCTGCGCGATTGATTGACGCCTACGACCACCCCAAACAACCACAAAACACATGAAACTGGCGACGATACTTATTGCGCTTGCGCTGTTTATCGCCGCATTTGGCTGGCTTCACAGCGACGACGCCGAAAACAAAACTGTCTATCCTGTCGTAAAATGGTGTGTTAGGGTAGCATTTGTGGCATACCTCGTGTGGACGTTTTGTCTAATGGTGTCGTCTCGGTCGCACAGCGACGGCTACGACGACGCCCCCTGGTACGGCTAGCGGCTTGCCTACACCGTGACCCGCGGCGCGTCCGGCGCGAACAGCTCCGCGTTCTTCCCGCGCAGGCTCTCCGCGACGATGTGCATGAACTCGACGATTGCGACGCCCTGGACGCTCGCCAGGCGGACGAACACATTGTAGTCCGGCTCCCTCACCGTCAGCGTCTTCGACGGGATAGCCCTTAGCGCCGGATCCTTAGTCCAGCCTTTTTTGCGGCCCACTCCAGCATAGCCCATCGCCTTGCGCTTGGCGCCGCCTTGCTTTCCCAGTTGGGATCGCAGGGCTGACAACTCTTCCTTGCTTTTGGTCTTGCGGACATACCCCACACCTTTGACATACGGCATTTTCTGTCTCCCTGTTAAAATTGTAATTTCTGTTGCCGCAGTAGATTATAGCAAAAATGTTGCGGCAACAGTGGTACTAAATTTTCGGCGCGTCGGGATACGGCGCGTCGGGATACGGCACGTCGGGTATCGTCGGGACGCCGCGCACGGCGATCAGCGAGCACGGCCATTTGCCGATGCGGCGCTTGCAGGTCCGGCACCCCTCGTGCCGGTCTCCGATGACGGACAGGTCGCGCTTCCAGTGCGGGCAGCGCTTCGGCTTACTCCTGAAGAGGCCTAGCAAGCTCATTGCCTGATCTCCGAAATATGCCGCACGAACGGCTCACCGTCGGACGCGGCGAGGCGCAGCCATTCACCGTTGCGGGCGGTGATGCGGCACTTGCCGATGCCAGGGATGCGTAGAGTCTGCGGCGTTTTCGGTTTGCGGGGCTTGTCCGGCGTGGCCTTGGCGAGAAGGTCAAGCGCGCGGGGTGTCATGTGTTCGGCGTTGCGTCCCATATATCAGCCTTCCTTGCCGCGGAGTGTCTTGTCGAGGTATGCGTCGATGGCATTCCGGCCTTGTTCGAGGGGCACATCCATTGCGACGATCACGCCCAGGCCTGATGCCTCGTCGCCGTTCGCCGTTTCCTCCGGCGTTTCCGCGAATCCCGTTTGATGCACAAGCGCGGCGGCGCGGTCGATGCCGTTCTCGTCCTTCACGACAAACGGAGTCACAAGGGTGTTTTTGCCCTCCGGCATTTTCGGCAGCACCAGGCCCGTTGCGTCGTGGTAAAAGTCGAACGCAGGCGACGAATGAAGGATGAAGCCGAGTTTTACAAGTGTGTTGTCCATGGTGTCCTTTCGGTTGTTGTGGATTTTGCCATAAAGCACGGCGGCGGTCAAGCCCCCACTACCGCGCGAAGTTGTTGTTGTTGTCATTACGCTTCGCAAACCGTCCAGCCCTGCACGAACCGCGCAGCCGCCGGACTCCGTCCGAAGATGCGGAAACGGATGTTGCTGATGGCCTTCTCCGGCGATGAGGCCGTAGTCTCGAAGTCGCCCAGGTGTGTCGATACGATGTAGGTTTTCATGGTGTGTTCCTTTCGTTGCTTTATGTTTTTTGTCCAGCCGTTAATTGGTGTTGTCTAGTTACTCGTAAACTCCGGGATTATCGGATGACTCGTCGCAAATCACCCTGTCTAGCCGGTCGCCCTTGTCGTTCGCCCATGCGCCGTGCCATTCGACGGTACGCCAGCGCTCACCTCGCCTGCGCCGTTCGCGTAGGAATTGCGCCACAGCGTCCTTGCCGCGCTTGTAGTCGATGTACACGCTCGGCCAGATGCTGCCGGATGCGGCGACGTAGGTAACAATCGTGACCTCGCGCGGCGTTTCCGAAAGCCGGTAGTCGTTCACGCTTGATGTGATGTTCATTGCTAACCCTCCGTTATGGTTGTCGTTTCGATTGTCGCCTTGACGATCCGCGGGAACCGCCGCGGGCCGTTGTCGCCGTAGTCCTGGCGGACATCACGCAGCGCGCGACGTGCCTCCGGCAGCGTCAACCGCGCCGCGTTCTCCATGCCCATTGCTAGGCTCACGCCGAGATTGTCGCGTGCGGCGAAGAGGCGCGTGGTCGCCTGTACGATGTAGTAGGTTGTTTTGCTCATTCTATCGGCCCTCCTTTTACCGTGCGCACTATCTCGCGCCGCGGGAGACGCGAACCAGCGCGAGATTCCATTTCCTCCGCAATCACAAACACAATGCCGGACGCCGTAAGTCGGCGCGCCAACTCCCAAAACGAGTCGCATAGGCAACCCGCCATCGACACCCCGCCGCGAAGACCGCACGGAACATCAAAGGCCGCCGACAAGCGGACGGCGTCATCCCCGAACGCCTCGAAGAAGTCGCCCAGCCTGAAGAGCAACAGGCTACCAAGAGGAGCCTCGCACTTTAAGTGCTTGTATTGCCGTATCATTGGCGTTTCTTCAATCATGGCCGCCCCTCGCCTTCCGCCGCTTTCTTCTTCGGCCAGTTGGCCGTTATGAGGTTTCCAAGGAACACCGCAGCGAACGACGCCACCAGGAACGCCGTCTCGACGCCCGTCAGGTCGCCGTCCGCCGGCAGCGCCAGCGACACGGCGGCGATCCAGGCCGCGGTCGTCACCGGCACGATGGCGAGTTTGCGCCAGTCGCGGGCGAACCGCAGCCGAAGCCACCGGATTTCGCGTCTAGTGCACAGTTTCATTCAGTCACCTCGCTTTCCTCCTGCGGGAAGACGATTTCGCGTATCGCGTCCAGCACTTCGATGTTCCACTTGTTGCCCGTGTTGTCTATGGCGTTCCGCACCGCCTCGAGTTTCGACTCTGCGTCTTCCTGCGGGAAGTCATAGTGCCACTCAAAGTAGTTGAGCGCCGTCTCCGCCATGTCGAGCAAGCGCGCGGCCTCCTCCTTCGTGTTCTCGAACTGGCGCAAGTCCTGCACCCGCTCCCAGTTGGCGAGCTGCTGAAGCGCATCGCGCACCATGCCCGCAGCCGTGTTCCTTGCTTCCTGTTTGCTCATTTTGTCCTGTCCTTTCGTTAGGCGGCACGCGCCGCCTTTGTTAGGGTCCTGTAAACCCACCTGTGCATGGCCTTGATGTTCCGCGCGTCTGCCAGAAGCTCGCGCAGGGAGTCCGGCGCGGCGGCGTAGAACCGTCGCGCGTTCTCGTCGCCGTTGCGCTTGGCGAGATAGATTTGCACCGCGTGTTCGTCCGCGTCGAAGTTCTCCCATGCCTCCCGCGCATCGGCGGCAAGCTCGGCAAGCGTCGCGCCGCGAAGTGTGATAATCACGTCCTCGCCCTCGTCGCTCCACTGCTCCAGCTCGTAGCATCCGCCAACTTCGCCGCAGTCGTATACGCGCCAGTTGGACGAGTCGCCGCCCTTGTGCAAGCACATGTTGGACAACAGTTTTTCAAGTTTGTTTTTCATTTGTTCCTTTCCGGCCTCGCGGCCTTGCTTCTGTCGGCTTGCCATCTTCAGGCCGTGCGTAGCCAGCGCACGACGACGCGGACGAACGAACCCGCCCGCGTTTCGGCAGTCATCCCGCTAGGATGTTTATCAGCACCAGCACCGGCGCAATCGCCAGCACCAGCCAGAATAAAACATTGTCCAATATGCTCATTTCCCCGCCTCCTCCGCTGGATTGTCCCAAACCAGAATTTCCGAATAACCGGCGGCAAAGCGCGCGGTTGCGCGCCAGTCGTCGCCCGTGCCGCAATAAAAGCGCGGCTTGCCGTCCTCGAATAACCAATACCCCGTCCAGGTCTTGGCATTCGCCCTCCTGCTGTGCGTCGTGGTTGTCCATACTACATGGCTCCGCCCGTCGCGTCGAAGCCACGGCAAAAGCCCGGCGTTCGCCTCGCGGCGTTTCGCCGTCCGCCTCTCCGCCCGGCGTGCGCGCCGCTCAAGGACGCGCCCGACATCCTCCGCGCGAAGGTCGAACTCCAGCGCGTGCGCCCAGTCGAAACCCTCCCCGCGCTGCGGCGCAAGGTATACGTGGATTCCGCCCTCGATCCTGTGCCCCTCGGCCATCCGCGCCGGACGAAGCGCGAACTGTACCGCGCCGCCGGTCCCTCTGGCGTTGGGGTGATTGAATGTGAGGCCCGGGCGGCCCGTGGTCGTATTGGTGTCTGTGGTGTTCATTGGTTTTGCTCCTTTCGTGTTACTTGGTGATAATGATACCCGCACGGCGCGCCAGCGAACGCCAGCAAGCGACAATCCGCGCGGAAGCGTTCGCGAGCGCGTACGCCTGGATGTTGAGGAGGTGCACCGGGTTTGCGTCGCACCGGCGAAACTCCCGATCACGTCGCGACGGCGGAAAATACCGCTCGGCTATGTCCTCGTTTGCCACGAGCGCGCAACCGCCCGCGCTGAACTGCTGCCAGTCGCCCGCGCCGTTCAAGAGAAGCGCGCGCAGTTCGTCCGCATTCGCCGCCGGAACCTCGCCAGGGCAGCCGCGAAAGCGCGCCGCCTCCTCTAGATCGTCGCACAGGTCGCGCGCCGCCGCTGCGATTCCCCGCCGCCAGGTCGAGGTTTTGCTGTAGTTGTCCAGGTCCGCGCGGATGTCCGCTATCCTCACGCGCGCCGTCGTTGTCGTGTCCATTGTCTATTCTCCTTGTTTTATGGTTCGTGGTTTAGTTGTAGCAATATACACGAGCACGGCATTCGTTTGGCGAGTTGCGCGTTCCCATCGGTTGGCATAGGTATAGGCCGGATGCCTCGTCAACGTTTGTCACCGTCCCGATCAGTACGGAGTTCGTCCCTGTGGCATCATCAACCAGGTAAACGTCGCAATGAGAGCCGCGTTGGTGTACACCAACGAGTTGGCCGCGAAGAACTGCCTCTACGGCTCTGGTTGGGTTCCTGACCCTAACCGGGTAGCCATAGTTGTTGCCGTCCGGTTCTCTGTCGCGCCATATGCGCCACAATTCGTTGCTGTCAACTGTTTCGATTTTGATATTTTCCTCGATAATTGTTTTCATTATTCGTTTCTCCGTTGTCGCCGCGGGCCTATTCCCGCTTGGCGTCGAGTATGATATCATATAATTGGGTAATGCGTCAACAGGGAAATAATAGAGAAATAAAAAAATAATTTGCGTTCGGTTTTTTTTTTCTCCCTCGCGCGCGTACGCCTGCACGCCTGCACGCGTGAGAAATGGCGAAATGGCGAAATGGCGAAATTTCGCCTGCTGTTTCGTTTCGCCCGTTGCCGCCCACGCGAAACGAAATGATAGGGTACCCCCTAAAGGGGGTATACCCTATTTCGTTTCGCCTTTTCGCCGTTGGCTCACGGCAACTCCGCGCGCTACGCGTGCGCGTGCGTAGCGCGTCGCGTGTCATGCGCTCACGCGTGTACGCGTGTACGCGCGTATGCGCGTAGTACACTACCATTACTACCATTTAATTGACTATTAAAAAAACTATTTACTACTTTCGCGCGCGCTTCGTTTCGCCCTGGCGCCGGGTCTCGTTTTCAAAAAATCGGTCGCGGATGCGCGCGCGCAATCCTCGCAGCGCGCCAGGATCACGCCAGCACCGGCACAAGCGCGCCGAATCCTGCACCAAGACAAGCGCAACCTCGGCAACAGGCCGAAAAGCGAGCCGCGACGGACTAACCATCGGCCCTCATCATGAGCGAAAAAGAGTGTAAGAACGATGCGAGAAACGCGCCGCAAACCCAACGCGCGCGCCAAATCTGCGCCGAAATCCCAAAAATGGCAGAGGTTCGCGCCGTGTTCCGTGGGTTTCAAACCCAACGCGCGCGCCAATTCCCCGCGCAGCACGCGCCACACGACGCGCCGTGATGCCCTATTTTCTCGTAGATTTTCGCGCGACTTTCGCAGACACCAATCACCGGCGCCAGGCGGTCGAGCGCGGGGGTGGGTGTGGGGGCGCGTGTGGGTGTCAGCGGGCGGGCGGGGGCAGAAGGTCTAATGAGGGGGCCCCTGTATGTGGGCGGATCGCGTCGGAGCGGCGCGGTTGGGGTATGGGGGCGAGGCGGGGTCCCGTCGCCGGCGCGCAGGGAGGGACCCGTGTGCGAAAAATTCCGGGGCGACATGTCAAGTGGCGTCAAGCGGGGGTATGATAGCGGCGATGAGACGGAAGTGTGCCAGAAGCCTGACGGGAGTGGCCGACGTGGAGGAGTCCGCGCCGGTAGGTTCGCCGTCGGTCACGTGGGAGCAGCTGTTCGGGTACGCGGAGCTCGATTTGGACGAGAAGGGCGAGGAGAGCTGGGCGAAGAGCCAGGCGGCGGCGAAGAAGAAGTGGCGGCGGGCGAAGGAGCGGGGGCTTGCGGTTTCGTTCCCGGTGGAGAAAGTGAAGGCGGCGCTGGTGGACTACTACGGCAACAGGGTCGGCGGCGCCGAGCGGATGCGGGGGATTTCGAAGATATTCGCGGAGCACGGGGTGACGACGGACGCGCTGTTCGTTGGGCAGGACTACCACCCAGAGCTTCGGCTGGTGTACGAGTACATCACGAGGGCGAGCCAGAAGGTGACGCGGGCGAGGGCGATCGACACGGGCTACGCGGCGCAGCTGGCGCAGGAGCGTCTGGTGACGGAGGAGGGGTGTGAGCTGAACCAGCGGGCGGTGGAGCTTTCGCTGAAGGCGACGGTGAAGGACGTGTACGGCGACGGCGAGGAGGCCGGCGGCGGTTCGGACGCGAAGAAGGGGATCTCGTACAACTTCCCGAACATGACGGTGAACTGGATCGTTGCGCCGGCGGAGTTGGCTAGGCGGGTTGAGGCGAAGCCGGCGGCGGAGGTCGTTGACGTATGAGCCGGGACTTCACGTACAAGGCGTCGCCTTCGGGGGTGGCGTTTCATTCGGCGGCGCCCGGGACGTACCTGTACAAGGCGATCCGCGGGGTACCGGGGTGTGGCAAGACGGTGATATGCCAGCAGGACATCGTGATGAAGTCGCACATGCAGCCGCCGATCTTCGACCCGGCGACGAACAAGATGGTGCGGTGGACGCGGTGGGGGATGTTCCGCGACACGTTCCAGGCGCTGCAGAAGACGACGATCAGGGACTGGCTCGACTGGCATCCCGAGGGGCCGAACATGCGCATGTGGACGGCGCCGCCGATTCACGGCGTGTACGAGATACCCTCGATGCGTGTGGACGACGAGGGGAAGAATGTCTGGGTCCGGATCGAACTTGAGTTCTACGCGAGCGGGGCGCCGACGTTCGTGAACGACATCGACGGCCTTTCGCTTTCGGGGGCGTACTTCAACGAGGCGGCGGCGCAGGACTGGGAGATGATCCACAAGGTGCAGGAGCGCGTCGGGCGCTTCAAGCCGCCTGGGGCTTCGGCGCAGGGGTGGAAGGGGCTTTCGTTCGGCGTCCTGATGGACACGAACACGCCGACGGACTCCTCGTGGTGGTACCAGCTTGAGCAGGTGACGAAGCCGGAGAGGATGATCTGGATAATCCAGCCGCCGGCGATGATCCGCACGACGAAGCCGCCGCCGCGGGAGTCGGGGTGCGTCTACACGAAGGTAGGCGACGTGTTCTATGTGCGGAACGACGAGGCGGGGCACAAATTCTTCGGCACGGACGGGCCGTGCGAGAACATCGAGAACCTTCAGGACGGGTGGGACTACTATGAGAAGCAGCTTGTCGGCGCGGACGAGGACTACATCAAGCGGCGGCTCCTCAACGAGTACGGCAAGATCAGGGCGGGGCTTCCGGTGTGGCCGGGGTACATCGACAACATCCACTCGACGGACGAGGAGTTGCCGTTCGAGCGGGGGACGCGGACGTTCGTCGGCATGGATCTCGGCGGCAACCCGGCTGCGGTGATTTGCCAGCGGACGCGCCTCGGGCAGTTCCGCGTCCTTGGCGAGGAGGTGGAGTTCAACAAGATGGTGCCGCCGTTCGTGGAGGAGAATCTTATCCCGCGGCTGATGCGGGACTTCAACTGGCCGCAGACGCCGTGCACGGTGTTCATCGACCCGGCGGGGCAGAACCGGACGGAGATGTCCACCATTTCGGCGTACAACTACCTGAAGAGCAAGGGGCTGGAGGTCGTGATCCCGGAGCTAGTGAACAACGACGTCACCGTGCGAATCACGGCGGTAGACGCGATCCTCCGGCAGATATACAAGGGCGAGAACGGGGCGGCGATGCCGATGTTCCTGATGTCGCGAAAGGGGTGCAAGACGCTCCGCGAGGCCATGAACGGCGGGTACTGCTACCGGAAGAAGCGGGCTGCCGATGGTTCGGCGCGGTACGACGACAAGCCGGACAAGGAGTCGAAGTTCTCGCATGTCTCCGACGCGCTCCAGTACGTCGTGGTTGGTTCAACAGGGTGGAAGGGCGGGGCGTTCTCGATGTCGGCCGGAGGGTATTCGGGCGGGCTCCGGGGGTTCTCGCAGGACGCCTATCAGCCGGTCGGCGGGTGTAATTTCGGCTGCTAGGAATTTTTTTTTTTGAGATATTGACGTCAAGCGATGTCAAGTGCCCTTAGAATCAGACTCATGGACGCGGTGTCACAGATATTCGGCGCGGCGCTAGACGCGCAAACGCGCGATATGACGGCCCCACAGGGGGCTGCGGCCATTGCGTCCCCTGCGCCTGCGGAGGTGCTTTCGCCCGAGGCCGTGGAGGAGGTTCCGCAAACCGAGCCCATGACGAGGATGGCTGAGCTCGTGAACGCGGCGATGCGGCGCAACGTCTCGTTCCGCGCAAGGTCCGGCGTCACCGAACGGCTTCAGTATGCGCTCAACGCAAACACAAACAGGTTCACGGACGAGCAGCTTGCGGCACTTTCTACCGTC
The DNA here is from genome assembly GCA_900320225.1 of uncultured Lentisphaerota bacterium. Lineage (GTDB taxonomy): Bacteria > Verrucomicrobiota > Kiritimatiellia > RFP12 > UBA1067 > RUG572. The sequence continues at coordinate 15,615 of ONRL01000002.1, read as the reverse complement.
GTTCCGCCTCTGATAGCGAAGAAGCTCTTCACCTCGCTGACGTTCACCAAGACCCGCGGCGCAAAATCCCGCTTTGTGGACGTAGTGAACAATGCCCGCGAGCCGTTGTTCGAGGTTGCGCCGTCTCCGTGGCCGGAAGTGCCGGAGAGCGTGGACCGCGAGGTCGATGCTTCCATGATGCGGGACATCAACACGATTTTTTCGGCAATCGCCTCGGCTCGCAGCGGGAACCCGATACCGCCGGAGCAGGAGGCGCTGCTCCTGGAGGTCATCAAGAGCACCCCGTCCAAGCGCAGGGACGAGATATACGGCAGGCGCAAGGAGTATGCGAACGTACGTGCCCGCCGTATGCAGGAGAAGATCTGGGACATGTTCGTCGAGGGCGGCGGCGACAAGGCGCTTTCGAATGCGATCGCGAACTGCTGCCTCTACGGGACGTGCTTCGTCATTGGCCCGATACCGCGCGTCGTCGCCTGCAACAAGGTCGTCGAGGAGAATGTGAAGGGCGAGAACGGCGTCGAGGATACGGTCCGCAGGTTTGTCCGCGATTTCAGGGTCAAGCCGGTGTTCGAGAGCCCCAACCCGATGGACTGCTACCCTGCGCCCGACGCGAAGAATCCGGCCGACGGGCCGTTCTGCATCCGCGAAAAGTACACGGCGGAGTCTCTTTGGCGCTTTTCCAACGGCGGCGCGACGCGCGACAAGAACGGCGAGGGGTGGAACGAAGAGGTTGTGCGCGCCTTGCTTGCGAAGTATCCCAACGGCGGCGTGAAGTTCCACATGGAGCCGGAGGACCAGCGCAAGAAGGACGCAGAGATGAACGGCGGCGCCGGCGATACGGAGGACTGCACGTTCGAGGCCGTGCGTTGCTTCATGTCCGTGCGCGGCTCGGAACTAGCGGAGATAGGGATCGTCCAGGACAACAAGGGCAAGAAGATTGTTCTCGGCGACTTCTACCATGTAGAGGCCATTGTCATCGACAGCAAGGTGGTCTACTGCCGGATACTCGATGCAAGGCTTGATGTTCCGATTTCCAAGGGTGTGTTCTACGAGCTTCCGGGGGCCTTCTGGGGCGAGAGCATTGCGGACAAGCTGGCGTTCGTGCAGATGATGCAGAACAACACGGCGAAGGCGCTCTTCCTCGACCTCGGCGCGACGGGTCCGATGGTGTGGATCAATCAGGCGCAGCGGCTTCTCGATAAGAGCCCCGACGCGCTCCGGTGGCGCCCGTACGGTTTTCTTCGCTTTGGCGACGAGATGTACGCGCCGTCCGGCGCGAACGGCGCTCCGATGGGAGTTCTCGATATCCCGACGAAGGCGGCGCAGCTCATCCGCGAGTTCGAGGAGTGGCAGTCGCAGGCGGACATAGACAGCGGCATCCCGCGTTTCGCGGAGGGGCAGACCTCCGGCGCCATGGGAGCGCTGCGCACCTCCGGCGGACTCGCCCAGATGACAGAGCACATGATGATCGTCGTGAAGATGGTCGCCATGCTGTTCGACGACGGCATCATAAAGCCGACGGCGCAGCGCTGTGCGGACTGGATCCTCGCGAACGACGACGACCAGGAGATAAAGGGCGACGTGTACATTCGTCCGGTCGGCATGTTTGGACGCATGTTAAAGGCGCAGCTCGACAGCGCGCGTATGCAGTTCTTCCAGATAATGACCTCCAACCCGCAGCTCATGCAGCTCCTCGGACCGAAGCTCGCGCTTGCAATAGCGCGTCCGATCGTGAAGGGGCTCGACATAAACGCGGACGCAGACTTCCCAAGCGAGGAGCACGCGCGGTGGCTGGAGCAGATGAATAAACTGGCCGCTCTGGCGGCCGCGGAGAAGCAGGCTGTAGAAGGGATGCAGCAGGAACAGGGTGTCGCTGCGCCGCCGGCCGAAGGCGCGCCCGCGCCCGGTAGTGTGGCCGAAAGGAGGTCAGTAGCATGAGCGACGGCTGGATGAAGCTTTACACGATGCTCGACAAGGCCGGTTGTCTGCGTGACTTCTCGGCACTGCTGAAGGAGCATTCGCTATATGTCGCGCACAGGCTGTGCACCATCGGCGAACCCGATGACGTGCGGCGCGACGTGATAGCGGAAATGAGATTTTGTCTAGGTAAGTCTGACGAAGCCGGAAGGGCTCTGGCGGCGTTGAGGGGGCAAGCCAACTCCCAGGACGCCGGAGGATTCCCGGAAGGAGGTTCAGTGTCTGCCTAGGCGATTCCGTCCGTCGATTCCTCCCGTTTTGAGGCTCGGCGAGGCAACACCAACTCCCCTGTGGCAAGGGGCTTGATGAGGAGCAAAGGAAAATGAACGACGAAATGAAAAAGGCAATGGACGCGCTCGCGGGCGAGGGGTCTCCGACGGGTAACGCCGGCGGCGACACGACCGACTGGAAGGCCAAGTACGAGGAGATGGAACGCAAGTTCGCCTCGGCACAGGTCGAACAGGGGCGCGTGAAGAAGCTGGACGAAGAGAAGAAGGCGCTCGAGGCGAAGATCGCCGAGCTGTCTGCCTCTGGTAGGGCACAGGAGGCGCTTAGCGCCCTGCCCGAAGACATCAGGAACGACATGCCGGAGTCTGTCGCAAAGGGCACTTCCCTCATTGCGCAGAAGACGGTGGAGGCGGCCATGGCGGCGCGCGACGCCGAGCTTGCGCAGCTCAAGGCCCAGATGGCGGAGCGCGATCAGCGCAATGCCGCCGTGACCCGGCAGCAGTTCGGGGCGCGGATCGAGCAGGAGTTCCCCGGCTTCCTTGCCAACGCCGTATCCGAGGCGGGAAAGTACCACGCCGCATGGGTGGACTACCAGCGCCCTAACGCCGCGTCGATAAACGTGGCGGTTAGGACTGGCGACTTCGACGTTCTTTCGTGGCATATCCAGCAGTTCTTCGCAACCAAGCTTGGAATAGCCGCTCCTTCTGGCGGTACGGGGGCAGCCGCACCCGACCCCAGCGCAACCGGCGGCGGAATGTCCGTGGCCCTGACTCCCGGAAAAGTCTATACGTGGGACGAGATCGACAAGCTCTACGACGAGATTGAGGTTCTTCGCGCCCGCGGCGACAAGGAGGGGATGAAGCGGTTGTCGGACGAAGTTGAAAGGGCCCAGAAGGAAGGGCGCGTGAAGTAATCGACCGCGTCCGTCCTCTCCGGGTCGATTGACGGAAAGGAACGGCAAAATGCCAATACTTATCAATACCCTCGGCTACAATGCGCCCGGGTTCGTGGAAGGGCAGAAGATATCCTTCCCTGGCACCCGGCACACTACGATTGCCAGGCAGTTCAAGAAGCGCCTTCGCGACAAGTCGCTTCTCCCCGAGATCACCACGAGCGGCGACATATACTTCGAGAAGGGCTCCACGGAGGCCATGATCCCCGTGCTTCCCATCATCGAGACGTATGCCACCAAGCCGGGCGACAAGGCCAAGTACCAGCTCCCCAAGTCTTCGTACGAGCGCTACATCAAGGGGCGCGAGCGTGCGTGGGGACTTTACTTCGAGCTGGAGGACAAGCGGTACTCCGCGTTCGACGTCGAGGCTCCTATTACGCAGGAAGCCATCAGCGCGATGAACGACGACAAGGAGACGGAGCTGCTGAACGACATCATCCTCAAGGTGGCGTCGTTCAACACGGGCAACACGGCGGGCTTCATATCGAAGAGCGTCCAGCTCGGAGCGGCCGATGCACCTGTCGTGCTCTACGAGTCGAAGGCTGCAGCCGACGCCGCCTACAACGCGAGCACCAATCCGTACGTCGCATCCTCCCTGCGCTACTTCCAGCGCGGCGTCAACTCGCTGCGCCAGTTCAAGGGAGCGAGCACTCTTGCTGGACTGAAGATCGTGTGCCCCGTCATGGTGGCGGACGCGCTTCAGGCCGATGAGCGCTTCGGCAAGGCGGACGGCATGGGCGACGCCAAGAGCGTCATTCGCGGCGACGTGTATTCGCTCGGGAAGATCTCTGGGGCGGACGTGTATGTCACGAACGCGCTTCCGGTGTTCTCCGACGCCAACGGCAACCCGGTCTATCCGGTGTACTTCCTCGACAAGAGCGCGATCATGTACACCGAGGACATGATGGTGGACGAGCGCCAGCTCACGGACATCGACTACTGGGGCACCTTCGCGCGCTCCAAGCTGGTGTACGACTGGTTCCTCCAGTACCCCGAGCGCTTCGGCGTCGGCTACGTGAAGATCGCCTAATGAAAGGAGCGTGAAAAAATGGCAGGAGAAACCCCCACAACCGTTAACAAGACGAAGTTCGGCGCGCCGGGCGCCGGCGATCCCGTGATGTTCCATCCGGGCCTCGTCGGCATCAAGCGCAAGGTGAACTTCGCCGCGTTCGAAGCCGCAAGCGGCGCGGCCTACGCGCTCTTCGGGCTTCCGAAGGCGTTTGTCGTGACCGGCGCATTCATCGAGGAGACCGAGTTCTGCACCCCGGGCACCATCGCCCTCAAGGTTGCCGACTCTGCCGACTCCACCGCGGACAAGACCGTCCTTTCGGCCACGTCCGTAGGCGGCAGCGTGAAGGCGCGCGGCGCGGCCCAGCTCTCGACGGCGGTCGTCCTCAACGAAGGCGACCTCGTCTACATGGCGGCCACCGCCACGAGCGGCGCCACGTTCCCGAAGGGCGAGGTGAACCTCGTTGTCTACGGCTACACGCCCTACGGCGACAGCCTCGACAACATCGAGGCGCCCGCCTATCGCGAGATCGCCCAGACCCAGACGAACGTCGCGGGCCTGGATCCGTACCAGCTTACCGCGGTTCGCCGCGGCTAGCCCCGTGTGTGGCGCGGAGGGCGGGTGGTTCCTCCTCCGCGCCATGCACCTATCCACAGTAAACAAAGGAAACATGCAATGAGCAGATACGCGATGAACCTGAACGACGGCAGGATTGTGTTCAATTCCGAGGCTGTCGGCACCAACGTCAACTACGTGGAGATCGACGACGAAATCCACGCTGCGATCAAGAGCGGCAAGCTGACCTGGAAGGTTGTTGCGAACGCCGTCCGCGCCAAGCGCAACAACGACCCCGATTTCGACTGGTCGCAGTACGACCTTCTGCGCGACAGGCTGAACGTCCGCAAGGCGAAGTTCGATCTGAAGGGCAGCAGCGACAGCGACGTGACAGGCGTCGGCAACGACGGCAAGCCGAAGCCCATAAACCCCAGCGTCTCGTTTGTGGAGCTGAACCGCATCGACGCCGGCGGGGCTTCGGGCGAAGACAACACGAACGTGGGTGGACTGTCGCATCCCGCGAAGCCTGCCGCAGCCAAGCCGAAGGTGGTCGTCTAAGATGGGCTTCTTCGAGACAGAATGGGAGAGGCCGGAGTTCGACTCCGTGCCGTCGCTTGCGGAGAACATGGTCTATCTTCTCCGCGACTGCGACGACATTCTCGTCCGAAAGATGCTTCAGGCGTCCTACCGCGACTTCTGCAAGCGCAGCGCGGCTCTCAGGACGTGGCGCCGAATGGAGATGCCGCGCGACGAGGTCGCCGGGCTTTTTAGGTGCGGTTTCCCGTATGCCAACTTCGGATGTGCCGTTTCCCCGGTACTTTCCGGCGAGGTAGACAGCGTGACGCAGGTTGTTCTCGCCGGACCGGGCTGGCACAGGAATGTGCGTGGATGGCGTTTCGGAGGCGTTCCCCCGATGCTATCGCTGCCGCATCTTACGGCTCACGATTTCTTTGTCGGTAGAGACGATCCGAATCTTGTCCAGGTTCGCGTTAATGTCGGCACGCTCCCAGCGAGCCCAGACGACACCGAACCGCCCCGTCCGATGCCGGAATGCCTGTGGGTCGAAGCCGTAGAGGTGCCTCACATGAACGAGGAGCGGGCCCCCAAGGCGTTCCTGCAGCGCTACGGAGACGCGATTGTAGACGGCGCCCTTGTGCGGCTTTTCTCGATGTCCAATAGGCCCTGGAGCGATCCAGAGCAGGCCCGTCAGCACGGCATAGCCTACACGAACGCGCTTTCGGAAGCACGGCAGCGCGGCATGGAAGGGGGCCCTGCTGCAAATCCAGGACGTGGATTTGCGCTCGATTTGACGACTATGGTATGACGATTTCCCGAGGCGTGCGCCGAGGGGGAAACAACAGGGCAAACGCCCGGAAAGGAAAGCTGAAATGGCTATAGATCAGAACATGGGGCAGAGCGGTGCCAGCGACATGGTGCGCTCCGGCATGCAGATCGGCAACACGAACACCAGCATGATGAACGGCAGCGGCGTGAACCGCACCTGGGAAATGCAGGGGAACGTGCAGGGCAGCGGAATGCCTCCGATGGTGTCCCGGCAGATGCAGCCGGGCGGCGAGGAAAATGACTCCAATGGCGCGTCCAAGCAGATCAAGGCAATGAAGGAGCGCAAGCGCGCCGCCCACAAGGCAAAGCGCGAGAAGTACGAGAGCACCAAGAGGGAGGCCGGCGAAGACCTGACGCGCCTTTCCGGTGGCATGAAGGTGAACGGCGACAAGGAATCCCTCAAGAAGGCCCTGTCTTTCATTATGCGCAACCGTTCGTATGACGATGCGGCGGAGGCCATCATCGCGGCGATAGACTGCCGTTGGGGATGCTGCGAGAAGGAGACCGAGGATGTCGCCAGGGAAGCCGCGCGTTCGGTGGAGGAGGACGACATGGACTAGCGATTTCCCGTGTCCAGGGTGGGCGCGGGGAAGCAAGCAGTAACAGAAATGCAAATGCACGGAAAGGAACAAGACCATGACAGAAGAAAAGACAACTGAGGGATCGACCACAATCAACCAGTACCCCAACAACAATGGCTGGAACGGACCGTGGGGCGGCGGATGGGGTGGCTACGGCTATCCTGTTGCGGTTCCTGCATACGGCGGTTACGGTTTCGGCGGAGGCATCGGCGACATCATGCGCGGCTTCGGCGGCAACATCAACGTCGGCGCGGGGCGCGGACTTGCCGCCACGGGCACGGCTCTCGGCGCTACCGCGCTCGGACTTGTCGGGCTCGGGCTTCTCGGGCGCAACGGCGGCCTCTTTGGCAACGACCACCACTGCCATGACGATTTCGTCACGCAGCGCGAGCTTTCGCTTGTCCGCGAGAATGGCGCGCTCCAGGGGGAGAACGGCCAGCTCAAGGCCCAGATCTACACTGACAACAAGATCGACGGCGTTGTGAAGACCCTTGTCGAGTGGCGTCAGCGCCAGGAGCTTATCGACACGCAGACCGCCGCGGACGTCGCGACGCTCAAGGCGGAGAACGCGAACCTCAAGGCTACGCTCGGCAACATGCTCGGCACCTACATCACGCCGCAGACCTTCGCGCCTTCGCAGGCGGTCTACGCGCAGATTCAGGCCGCGCAGTCCGCAAAGGCGCCGGCCGCCTCCGGCTCGTAATTGCCCGGGCTTGTGGCTCACGTCCGGGCCAAGCCTCTTGCCCCTGTGTCGGGGGCTTGACCCGGACGATTCCACAAACCTAAAGCAAGAGGAGAAATACAATGACTAGAGCGGCGATCGTGAAGGGCATAGCAAGATGGTACGGGAAAGAGGTCTGTCCGAGATTTCCCGCCATGTCGCCAAAGAAACTCATGGGCCTTGGCGCGGTGTATGCCGCGGAGGCAAACCCGGCACTTGCCGAAACCGCGCTTGTGAACGTGAAGCCGGAGCTTGCCCCGATAGTCGGTCCACTTCTGAACGCCGCGAACGACGACGCCGCGTTTGACCTTTTCGTCCAGGGCTTTTCCAAGGCACTCGAAAAGGAGCCGATGAAGATTGACGTTCTCATCAGGCCGGAGGGCCCCGTGGATCTGCTTTTCCACGCGTCTGATCTTGCGCTTGTCGTCGGGGAGATACGCAACGCGCAGACGGAAATAGAGCGTGCGGACGTGATCAAGGCGGCCAAGGCGAAAAACAGTGGCGCGGCTAATGCGCCGACAGCATAGCAGACGGGAGGATTTACATGACGGCACTTACGATAATACCCGACTACGGCAAGAAGAGACTGAAGCTCGTCGGCACGGTTGCTGCGGGGGAGCATGTGTCCGTCAGGGTGATTGGCGGCGCGGAGTGGATACAGCCAGGCGAAGACGCGGAAGGCCAGACGCTTCGTCTGCGAGTGCTTTTCGGCGGGCACACGGTCGCCATGTTCCCCAGGCCGGAACAGCCGGATGCGGATCCGTCCGAACCGACGGATGAGTGGAGTGAAGACCCGGAAGATCCTTCCGATGCCGCGTGCGAACTGAACCTCAACTCCATCCCGGCGGAAAAGCTCCTTCGCTGCGGCGGCGAATGCCTCTGCATACTGGACGATCCCGTGAACCATACGATGTACGGCGCCGGCGAGTTTCGTGTGGAGCCGTGGCCCAAGATGCGTCCGGCGGACGAGCCGTACAGCCTTGACGACTACCCGGACTTTGTCCAGGAAGCGAAGGACGCGATAGCGGCGGCGCAGACCGCAATAGAGGAAGCGGTTGACGAGGCATCGGGGATCGTCGCGCAGGCGCAGTCCGCAAAGACCGTAGCAACGGATGCGGCTGCGACAGCTACCGGAAGCGCGAATGCAGCAGCGGGCTCGGCGGGCCTTGCCGCGAACTCTGCAAGCGCAGCAGCCTCCTCTGCAAGTAATGCCTCCGCCGCTGCTACGGCCGCAGAGGAGGCCCGTGACTCAATACAGCCTCCGGTGGATCCGCTGACCCAAGAAGAAGTTGAGGACGGACGTGCTGCCGACGCGGCGTCTACGGGTGCGGCGGTAAACGCAGTGTCTGATCTGGTGGGGCGGAATGCCGAGCGCATAGCGAAAAACGCCGACGACATAGAAACCGCCGTCGGACTGCTCCGGAGTCATGCGTCGGGCGCGACCGAGGTTGCCGGCAATCCGATCCATGTGTCCAAGCAGGACCGTCTGAATTGGAACGCCAAACTGGATCCCGCGGCGGTGATGCAATTTGTTGATGGCGCGGCATTGGGCACGGGCGACCACAAAAACATCCTGTACCTCAAGCACGGCGATACCGTTGTTGCGCAAGTGAACATGGCGCGGTTTGCGATAGACGGGATGGTGGATAACGTGGAGATTGACGACGGGAATCTCGTCATAACCTTCAACACGGAAGCAGGCAAGCAGCCGATAAGCATCCCCCTCACCGACATCTTCAATCCTGCAAACTACTACGACAAGATGGCGGTGGACGCGCGGTTCGTGCAGAAGGAGGCGGGCAAGGGGCTCTCGACCAACGACTACACGGACGCGGACAAGGCGAAGGTGGACAATGCCGCAACGGTGGCGGTGGTGGATTCCAAGATAGCGGGGAAGCGCGACAAGACCGACCTTAAGGTGTACGACGGGGCGGCGGCGTGGGATCTGTCCGTGGTACAGGCCCTGTATCCGTCGCTCACGATCGGTGTCGCCGTGGGGGCCTATATCTCGGCGTCCGGCATGAAGTACAAGTGGTTCATCTCCGGCGACGGCTCGGCGATGAGCGCATCCGAGGAGATGTACGATACGGAGGCGGCGGCGAACGCGGCGACGCAGTTCACGGCAGAGGGTAGCTCCGGCTATCCCGAGCTTGCTGGGGTAGTGGTGGAGAAGAGGGCGACGGCGGGGACGGATACGCTTGCGACGAAGGCGGACGCGACGCTCACGGAGCGCGGGTTCAGCGAGTGGACTCTGACGCCGAGCGAGGTCGTGTTCAACGATGTACCTTGGGAGCTAGGCCAGCCCTTCTGGACAGACGACGAATGGCATGCGCTCGGAGGCCCGGGGTGGTATGTGAACCAGCCTGCGAGTGAACCAGCGAAGGCCGACGGGAGTCCCGACAAATCCGCGACAAGCCTGTCGTTTTACATCAGCGACACAGGAGATCAAGTTTCCGCCACCCGCACGGCTCTCCCCGGCTACCAGCTCGGCAGTGATACGGACCATATATTGGCGAGCGAGGCGGAGGCGGAGGCGCTGCGGCAGGGCAAGCAGGATGTGCTGACCTTCGACAACACCCCGACGGCGGGGAGCAACAACCCCGTGAAGAGCGGCGGCATCTGGTCGGCGATCTGGGGTGCGCTCGCCGCGCTCCCGACGGGCTTTTCGTCGCTATACGACTGGTGCGCGAGCCGGTTCGCGGGCAAGCTCGACGCGACCTCCGCCGCGCCCGCGTTCTCGGAGTCGGCGGCTAGGATATACGCCGTGGGCGACCACTGCACCTACAACGGCAAGGTGTACACTTGCATTGTCCAGACTACCGGCGGAACGTGGAACGCCTCGTGCTGGGGTACAACCAAGCTTATAAAACCGCCACTGCTCATAACCCCCGGCAATCTTGCCGCGTTTGGGATTGGCGACGATGGCACAACACTGGATGACAGCGGCATCGCGGTGCAGGACGTGGCGAGAGCCGCCGACCTTCACTACTCCCTCGGCACCCCAATCGTAATCAACACAGCGTCCTCGGAAACCGTCGAGGGCGAGACGGTCTACTACGGCGCGGCGACGCTTGCCAACCGCACGGCGAACATCGTGCAGGTTACTGCGGCGACCCCGCTCGACGAACTGCGCATCACGTTCCCCGCCGCGACAAGCGGCAAGGTGCGCGACTTCGGGCTTCGCGTGGAGATCGGCACTGGCGACGCCGCGCTTACGGCTCCCGCGCTCGTCCCCGTTGCACCGAGTGGCGAGACGATAACGCTAGAAAACGCCGACGGCGCGATCCCCGCGCTTGCCGACGGAACGGCGACGGCAAAGGGTGTGACGCTTCTCTACTTTTCGGAGACCGCTCCGGGGGTATTCGTCGTCAAGGGTGAACAGGTCGAGGAGGTAGCATAATGAACAGGAATTTCGTAAGGCCGCGTGAGGACATGACGCCCGAGTTTGCGCCGGACGTCCTCGAAATCAACGGGCGCAAGGTCTACAACCCGAAGGTGGTCCACTGCAAGATTGCTGGCTACCTTCCGCTCTCCCCCGACTGGCCCGTAGACCCGCCCGAGGGCAAGCACTACGAGCGCACGGACAAGATCGAGCCGAACGGAGATGACGGCTACAAGTGGGTCTACGTTCTCGTTGACAACCCTCCGCCCCCGCCGCGCAGGTGGAGCCGCCTGTCCATAAAGACCGCGCTCGCGCAGGCGCAGATGCTCGACGCGGCGCGGCAGTTCCTCTCGTCTACCGAAATCGCCACGGGCTACACGGCGTGGGAAGCCCTCACGGACTGCGACTACATCGAGGAGGGCTACGGCGGAGCAGAGGCGTGGAACGCGCTTCTTGACGGCGCGGCGCAAGCTCTCGGCAAGACCCGCGAGGAAATCGACGCGTTCCTTGCGAACATCCCGACGGAGGGCTGACGCCATGCTGATAAACCTACGCAACGCGCTGATGACGAGGAAGCGGCTACCCTACGACGCCAAGGTGGAGTACATCGAATCCACAGGGACGCAGTATCTAGAGACTGGCGTCTACGCGACCGAGAACACCCGCGTAAATGCGACCTTGATGACGATTTCCACAGGCAACAGAAACTGGTTCGGCGGCTCGATTGCTGGAAGCGCCGAGCGTTCAAACGGTTTTGTGTTCAACAGTTATAGTTCCAGCCGCGTCGAATACCTTTTTGGCGGCGGTAGGGGCTGGAGTACAGTACCCGTGACAAACGCCGTCGGGCGCGTGTTCACGCTAGATTTCAGCAAGGGCGGAGTGGTTATCGACGGAACAACGGTTGCCACGCCGTCCTACACATCGTTCGCGCAAAATACGGGGCAAATCTGCATCTGCGTTAGATACCGCAACTCGGGGTATATAAGCGGGCGTATCTACGCCTTCCGGATTTACGAGGGAGCGACCCTCGTCCGCGACTTCATCCCCGTTCGCGTGGGCCAAGTCGGGTATCTGTACGACCGCGTGTCGGGCGCGCTGTTCGGCAACGCGGGCACGGGAGACTTCGTGCTCGGGCCGGACGTCGTGTCAGTGGAGTACATCGAGAGCACCGGGACGCAGTATATTGATACGGGGGTGACTGCCACAGGTGCCACTAATTCCGAGTTTCAGTTCAAGATGTCTGTTACAGGATTTGCTTTTGGAGCAAGAACAGCATGGAATGAGGTGGGATACAGCTTGAACTATGCAACGGGAAATTATGCCTTCAACTACGGCAATACAAGCAGTGTTGCAGCGTTGAGAAGCACTATCCCAGTTGACACAAATTGGCATACTGCAAAAATTCTATCCGGCGGAGTTTTATCGCTTGACGCATGGACAAACACCGTAGGTTCGTACTCTTTCACTACGAGTGACAATCTCATACTTTTTGGGACAAGACAAGGCAGTTTGCTAAATCGAACGGCTTCTGGATTTAAGTATTGCAAGATATGGGAAAGTTCTACCCCCGTCCTAGACTACGTTCCCGTCCGCGTCGGCTCCGGCTCGACATGGGAGGGCGCGATGATGGATGTGCTAACCCGCCGCATCTACCGCAACCAAGGCACTGGCGCGTTCGGATACGGCGGCGACCTGCCGCTGGAGACGCTGGCGAACTAGCGAGAAAGGAACGACAGGAAATGTGCATGAAGGCAACACCAGAGGGGTGCGAACTCCGCGAAGAGCTGAAGGAGACGAAAACTGCAGTCGCCGCGCTCGACACGCGCCTCACGCAGGTCGAGCACGACGTGGGGAAGATGCGCTCCGAGACGCAGGAGGGCATACGCGCCCTCAACCTGTCCGTGGACAACCTCGCGCACGACTTCGGCCAGCGGTTCAACAACATTGAGGCGACCGTCGTTGCCGAGAAGGTCGAGTGGGGCAAGACGCTCCGCAAGCTCCTCACTTGGACGGTTGCCATCATCCTCTCGGGATGCGCGGTCGCAATGGGCGTCCACGCCTATCAGGCATTTTTCAAGTAGCCGGGTGGCTACTCTAACACACAAAACAAAGGAGAGCAACAAATGGATGAAATGATGGACTTCGGCGACGCAATCCGCGCCATGAAGCAGGGCAAGAAGGTTGCGCGCAAGGGCTGGAACGGCAAAGGCATGTTTCTGTGGCTGAAACCAGCGACAAGCATCAAGGCGGAATGGTGCAAGGATGAAACGCTGAAAGGTCTCGTCGAGGCCAACGGCGGCGAAATCCTCGGTCTTGGTACGGTCTGCATGTACACACATGACTCAACGGGGCGCAAGGCCATTCTCACCGGCTGGCTTGCCTCGCAGTCGGATATGCTTTACGAAGACTGGGTAATTGTGGATTAACAGAAAGGAGAACAACGATGACAACATGGCAGAAACTGGTGCTGGCGGTCCTTAAAAGGATTGCCCCGCTCGAAACGGTGCGCGACATCGCGCTACAGTACCTCAACGACTTCCTCGCCCGGACAAACGTGGCGGCGAACGTCAAGAGGGCGGTGAAGTTCATCGCCGCAGTGATGCCGATATTGGAGGCGGCGAAGGCCCCGTGCCCCGACCGCTGGCGCGAAGAGTACGCCGCGCTCGTCACCTCCGTGACGTTCCTCAAGGTGTCGCTGGAAGACGGCGAGGTCTCCCCCGCCGAGTTGCAGGCCGCGGTTGAAGGTGTGAAGATCGGCATCGACAAGTGGATAAACGAGTAATTCAAGGAGGCTAAAATGGCAACTAAAAACGACAAGCTCAAGGCGAAGAACGATAAGATGAAGGCCAAGATGGCCGCGAAGAAGGCGAAGCTCGGCAAGCGCGCCAAGGTTGTCGCGGTACTCGCGATGGCCCTCGCCCTCGCCGGGTGCGGCTCACTGCCGAAGAGCAGGGCTAACGACAGCGAGATGGGCGACCAGGAGTCGTCCGTCAAGGTGTATATCGCTGACCACGCCTACAGCAACTCGGTCTACGTCGTCCAGCACAACACCGCGGGTGACGTGGGCTACCAGGCGGCTGACAGCTCGGGGTCCACGGAGACGCAGACTGCCAACCCGACGTGGACGTTCCCGATCAAGGTGGATGCCCGCTACAACGACGTCCTCGCCAAGGCAACCGGCGCGACCAAGGCCACGCTCTCCTCGATCGGAGGCGGCCTCGGGGCCGTCCTCGACATGATGGTGTCGGGCAAGTCCGGCAAGGTGCAGGTCGAGAAGTCCGACGGCACCGCCGCGACAGTGGAGTGCAAGGACGGGCAGTGCTCGCTCTGCCAGGAGTGCACGACCAAGTAACTTTCCGCCCCGCGCCGGTTTCCATCCTTTGTCTCCGGCGCGGGGATTTACGATCGGAGGCGACTTATGACGGTAGCAGACATTCGGCAGAAGGCCAGGCGGATCATCGAGGACACGGTTGAGCCGTACCGCTGGACGGACGACGAGATGCGCGAGTACCTTCAGGACGCCGTGCGCAGGCTGAACTCGGTCGCCCCGCACACGCGCTACATGGCTGACGGCGCCTTCGTCGATTTCGTGGCGCTGCCGGAGTCCGACGACGAGCCCATCGCCGTCAACGACAAGTACCGCGAGGCGCTTGCGCACTACGTCGCGTACCTCTGCTACTACAACGACGCGACCGACACCGTGAACAACGAACGCGCCGGGCAGTGCCTGTCCAGGGCGGAAGGGCTTATGGTCTGATGGCAACCGTGAAGATAGACCGCTTCGGCGGCATAATGCCGCGCCAGCACCCGACGCAGCTTGCGGACGGGATGGCGGTGCGCGCGCACAACCTGCGCCTCAAGCGCGGCAAGCTCGTGCCGCTACGCCAGCCTGCGCTTGTGCCGGGGGCCTCCGTGCTGATGGAGGGCGGCTTGACGAAGATCGAGGACGCCATGTCCCTGCATGTCTGGCGCAAGGCCAACGGCAGCTTCGACTTCCTGGCGTTCAAGGGCGTCACGTGGATGGCGCCCGGGACGATAGCTGACGACGACAAGACGCGCGTCGTCGTCTCCGGCGACCGAACGGGCGACGGCAACGTGGACGAGCCGGTGATGTACGCCCGCGTGGTAGTCAACGGCGTGGTGACGAAGACGACCATCCCGCTCCGCAAGGAGGCGCTGCCCACTCCGGCGGCTTCGCGCACCGACGGCGACCTTCCCGCGGACGCAGGCAACATCCGCTACACGAGCTTCTTCTGGTCCTGGGCCGACGCATACGGCTACGAGAGCCCCGTGTCCGAGCCGAGCAATGAGGTCGAGTACCTTGACGGCGACTCCATAACGATAACGACGGACTCCGGCGCCACGGCGCTGACGAAGGCGTGGCTTGAGGGCAAGGGCGCGGACGTCGTCCGCATCTACAAGGTCGTCACCGGCATGGAGACGGGGCGCATCCAGTTCGTCTTCGAGAAGAAGGTGGCGGAGCTTGGCGACAGCGAAGTTGCCATCCAGTTCACCGTGAAGGACGAGAACGCGGGCGAGGTTATGCCGGAGATCGAGGCGCCGCCGGCGGACCTCACCTGCATACAGGACGTGCCGGGCGGCTACTACTGCGGCTTCTCGCCGTCCGCGCCGAAGACAGTCATGTTCTCGGACATCGACCTTCCGTACTCCTGGCCTATCGCGTACCGCTACGACGTGGCAGACAACCTCGTGGCGCTTGCCGTGACGAGCAACAGCGTCTTCGCGCTGACGGACGGCTGGCCCTATGTTCTTTCGGGGACCGCGCCGGAGTCCATGTCCGTGGCGAAGCTCGCGGGGCCTGCGGCGTGCGTCTCCCCGCGCGGTGTGTGCGTCTACAGGAACGCC
>ONRL01000280.1 GCA_900320225.1 uncultured Lentisphaerota bacterium | reverse complement strand
GCATTGGGTCAATGGAGGTGAAGTTGAAGGATTATCTTGATGGCGCGACTGTGCTGTTTGACGCAGCTGGGAATGTTGTTGATGGGCGTCTGCAAGGTGATTCCAGTTCTTGGGTTATATCTCCTACCGAAGACGGCAAGAAGTGCACGCGCAAGACCGAACCCGGTCAGAAGTACTGCTGGCAGCACGCCAAGTCCAAGCCAGAGGCGAAGAAGCCCGCCGCAAAGCCCGCGGCAAAGTAAGCGCGACCATCTCGCGCCTTCGAGGCGCGGAAATGTGTCAACAGGGACCGATCAGGGCGCCGAGCAACTATCACATTTCATAAAGTGTGTTAGTTCGCAGGTGTGTTCGGGGGCGTGTCCCCCGAAATGGGGACATGACAGGTGCACGTGGCGTGGACCCAACCCTATCTCCGCGCAGACAGGTGAGGGGATGGCAGATGGCAAATGCAATCAAGGCGTTCAATGCGTCAGGCTTTTCAACGACTACACATGCAAAGACAAAGTAAAGCCAGCGGCTGGGAGCCGAGAGGGACAGGCGAGACGCCTGTGTGGACAAGTTCCCGTCTTGAAACCGTCGGCGGGATGTGGTATCATACCGGCGATTTCTGGAAAGGGGCATTGTCCCCCTTGAACGGGAAGCTATTATGGAAGAGGCGAGGAAAAAACTGAAAGTCTATTGCGAGACGTCGTTCTGGAGCTGGTTGGTCTCACGGCCATCCACTAATCCCGATCATGCAGTCAAGCAGGCTTGGACTCGCAAATGGTGGGAGGAGGCTGCGCCGAAGTGCGAGATACATGTTTCTGAACATGTCCTTGCTGAGGCGGCGCGTGGTGACGGCGAACAGTCGCAACTGCGTCTTGCTATCCTTGATGGGATACATGAACTTGATGGCTCTACGCCTGACATAGATGCTCTTGCAAAGGTGTTACTCTCTGACAGTGCCGTGCCGAAGGATGAAGTTACCGATGCCTACCACATAGCTACGGCGGCGATACATGGCATGGACGTTCTTTTGACATGGAACTGCCGCCATTTGGCAAACCGCTTTGCATTGCCGAAGACAATTGCAGTCGTGACCAAGGCGGGGTTTCAATGCCCTGCCATCGTCACGCCAGAAAACTTCATGAAGGAGGAGCTGGAATGAAAGAGAAAGAAGAAGATCCGATTATGGACGAGGTTTATGCTGTCCGCCATGAGATTTCCTCGCGTTTTGGGAACGACCCGAAGCGCTACATAGAGAGCATTCGAGAAATGAAGCGTCGTGCGGGTGAGGTGGGATTGTCCTTTCTTGAATACTGCCGATCCAATGTCGGGACGGATGCTTTGTTCCCTGTGTGATGACCATTTTCCACAAACCACAATCCAACAAGGAGAACGCGCCGCCGCCGTGAAGCCGTCGGAAGGGGTCTGGCGCGAATGGTATTCGTATCTCTTCGAGATTCTGGATTGGCCGTGCGTGAACTTCCTTTCGCACAACATCTACGTGGACACGCCGCGCACGCGCCAGCCGATAGGGGAGAACAGCAGCATCGTTCTGGACAAGGAGCCGGTTAGTCTGCCGGAAGGATTCGACCCCTGCCGGCTTTGGATCGTGGAACAGACCTGGAGGTGAAATGAAAACTTCTGTCAAGTTAGAACTGGCCGCGCTGTGCGCCGCCGCGTCTCTGGCATCGCCGGCCGAAGCAGCCGCGGTGCAGGATCTTGCGTATTCCTGGGTACATCCGAGGCTAGTCGTCGTCCAGCTCATGGACGACACCGACAGGCACAACGAGCTGTACTTCGAGCGGGAGTACCTTCTCGCGCGCTGCGAGAAGCCGTTTGAGGTGTCCGCGCCGGCGCTGTTCGTGGAGGACGCTCTTGGCGGGGATGGCGTCGCGTTCTTCCGCCAGGCGCCTCTGCCTCATGCAAGGGCCGACAAGTCGCCCGACTACCGCGTGGACCCGGTGCACGGGAAGATAGCAGTCCTTTCAAATTCCTATCCGTGCGTCAAGCTGCGCTACAGCGGCGGCAGGCCGGGGCGCGTGCGCGCTGCGACGGACTTCCACCGGCGCTTCAGGCCGTATGCGGCCGGGCGCGACGGGCTCTTTCTCTCAAACACCTGGGGCGACGGAAACCGCGACGCGTGCATCAACGAGCAGTTCCTCATGCGCGAGGTGGAGGCGGGCGCGGAGCTTGGCGTGGACGTGATACAGATCGACGACGGATGGCAGAAGGGCAGGTCGGCCAATTCGGCGGCGCTCGCCAAGGGGGAAAAGGGACGCTGGGGATCGTGGTGGGACGTCGAGGGATTCTGGGACGTCGATCCAGTGCGCTTCCCGAACGGGCTCAAGCCGGTCATAGAGAAGGCACGCTCCAAGGGCATGAAGTTCGGGCTGTGGTTCGGGCCCGACTCGTCGAACGACGCGGCCAACTGGGGGAAGGACGCGGATCTGCTTCTCAAGCTGCACCGCACGCTGGGCGTCGACTACTTCAAACTCGACTCGATGAAGACGCCAACGCCCCTTGCGCTTTCGCGCCAGGCGATGCTCATGGACCGTCTGATGGACGAGTCGGGCGGGCGGATTACGGTGGACCTCGATGTGACGGCGGGCGTGCGTCCGGGGTATTTCGGGTTCCCGAGGATCGGGCCTGTATTCGTGGAGAACAGATACATTCGGAAGAAAGAGACTCGCCTTTGGTGGCCGCACTTCACCTTGAGAAACTTGTGGAGCCTGGCGCATGTTGTCGATCCGGCGCGTCTGAGGATGGAGGTTCTGAACCCGGAGAGGATGCCGGAGCTGTATCCAGAGGGCGACAGGCTCGCCCCTGCGCGCTGGCCGCGCGACGCGATATTCGCCATCTCGATGCTTTCGTCTCCTCTCGGATGGTTCGAGATACAGAATCTCTCGTCGGAGACGGTCTCGGCGTGGAGGCCGCTGATCGCGCGCTGGAAGCAGGAGCGCGATGCCGTCCACGCTGGCTACGTCTATCCAGTGGGGGCGAGGCCGGACGGTGTTTCCTGGACGGGGTTTGTGACGGCGTCTCACGACGGGACGGAGGGCACTGTGCTTCTCTTCAGAGAGCTGGACGACCGCGATGAGTACACTCTGCCTCTTTCCGGTCTGATCAAGGCATGCGGACGGAAGGCGGTTGTGATTGGAGGGCGTGGCGAGGCGTCCTTGGACGGGGACATGCTTAAGGTCTCGGGCTGCGGCAGGCTCGATTTCATCTGGGTCAAGATCGTGTCCCCCGAAATGGGGACATGACGCGCG
>ONRL01000009.1 GCA_900320225.1 uncultured Lentisphaerota bacterium | reverse complement strand
ATACGAATCCGCGCTGACCAGTGGGGCCGGGTGGCCCTGCGAAGGATGTGGACGAGGCCCGAAGCCGGAAGCCAGGAGACGCTCCCCGCCGCGTGTATGATCCTTCGCATGAAAGGCTGAATACAGACATGAAGATAAATATCGCGGCGGCGGCGCTGTGCGCCACCGTCTCTGTTATGTCATCCCCGGTTCGGGGATTCTCGTTTAACGACATCCACTTCTGGATGGGTGAAGGAACGAACCGTTGCGCCGTCGCCCTCGACTTCGGCGGCGAGTCGCTGGCCTGGGGATACAGGTGGAACGGCTCCTGCACGAACTTGCTGGAAGTGGTGAATCGCATCGTCGACCAGGACCATCGGCTCGTGATGGGATGCCAGGGCATGACGAGCGCCTACGCCGACCTGTACTTTTTCGGCTATGACAAAGACGACGGCGCGGCGAGCTGGGACAAGGATACGGGGAGCACCTCCAGTGTAAATGCGCTTTGGGGGCTTGAAGATAGGAAGTCATTTTCGCAATGGTGGGTTCTGTACGGTCCGATGCAAGGACCGTCCTTCCCGACCACGCCGCAGTATTCGAGTTGGCTTGCCGCCAATTCAATCGTTCCCGTTGACGGCAATTGGTTCGTGTTTTCGATCGGCAGCCCCGAATACGACGCGGATTGGAACGAGTCGCCTGCCGTCTTGCGGACTCCGACGGCGGCTGAGTCTCCCTACGGCTGGCGAGTGGTCGATTCCAATGTGTCCACCGACGAAGACGATTTCGATGATGTCGAGAACGTGCTGGGGCGGCCGACGGCCTACATGGTCGGACAATGGGGCGGACCGGTCAGCCCCTACAACGCCGCGTGGAAAGAAGGCGAACTCCTTACTCTGCAAGGCGAAGACGACTTTGTGGTCATCGAGTTCGACCATGACGTGGTGGACGATCCGAACAACCCGTTCGGGCTTGACTTCATCGTGTTCGGCAATGCCTTTGGCGTGGGGACGACCGATGCCTACTACTCGCAGAACATGGGACCGAACGGCATCTCGTTCACAGGCAGCGGAACGCCTGAAGAGGCGCTCGTGGAGGTCTCGCAGGACGGGCGGACCTGGTATGCGTTTAATGACGGTCCGCATGGCGACGATTTCGCCCCTACGCTTGGATTCGTCTATGACGACGTGGCACCGGACACTGCGCTCTATTCCGGCAACAGGTGGTGGGGAAAGATGGCGGATGCCTGCTATCCGGTCGATCCGTCTCTTTCGTGGGCCTCCCTGCAGGGTTTGACGCTTGCGGAAGTGGCAAAGCGGTATAACGGTTCGGCGGGCGGTACGGGCTTTGACATCGGCAAGCTCAACCTCCCGACCAACGCGCAAGGCCGCAAGTGGTTCCGATACGTGCGCATCTCAGGCATGGAGTCCGAAACCCCCAATGACGATGGCGACTACTTCACGTCGCCGGAGGTGGACGCCGTGGCGGACGTGGCACCCGTCTCGGGCTACAAGCAGTGGGTGCTGGCGAATTTCTCGTGGGCCGATGCATGGAAGACGAACCTCACGGCGGCGACCGTGATCGCGCCAAACGGACTGCCGAACGGCCTCAACTGCGTGTACGGGCTCAAGCCGACCGACACCGTGGCGGTGACCGTGGCATTCAAGGTGGAGGCGTTCGTGCCGGGCGAGACGGAACATGTCATCACGATGCGTTCGCCTGCGGAGTTCACGACTGCGCCGAAGGGACTTGTCGTGAAGGAGGCGGCGTCGCTCGGCTCGGGATGGTCGGCCGTGGCGCCGACGCTCCAGTCGTCGGAGCGGCAGGGCGACGGGACGTGGCTCAACACGTTCACGGTGCCGGCGGGCTGCGGCGCGTTCTTCAAGCTCGCACTCGACGTGCAATAGCTTCCTGATCCGACAAATCCCGCATTTCCGCGCGGCCGTTTTTCATGTTTTCCCCCTTGCGCATAATTGGTGGGGCGTGTTATAATAACGGCGCATGAGGGATTTGTACCTCGTGCGCAAAGCTTGCCGGAAAGGAAGTTCGACATGAACGACAGAAAGAGAAAACGTGGAGCGACGTATCTTGAATACGTCGCTGTTAGCGGCGCTCATCGGCCGGGACGCGCATCAAGGCGTCCTACGAGGTCTTGAAGGACAACGTGTTCCTGTCCGGCGCGATCATCCGCCGCGAACGCGAAAACGTCAGGCTGTACTTGCACATGCTCACCGCCTATGTCAAGATGCGCGCGCGGTTCCTTTCCACGCCCGACGACCCCGGCGCGGAGTTGCGCGACGCGTGGGCCGACCTCGTGGACGCGTTTGAAACGTCCGACGCGGACGACAAGCCGTTCGCGCCGATGCTTAAGCACGAGCGCGAACGGCTCTTGAACGAAATCCTCAAGCGCGCGGGCGAGGCGAAGGACGTGTCGCTCAGCCGCCTGTGCGAAATGGGCGAGGCTGACGCATTCGTGATGGCGGACCTGAAAAACGCGCAAAGCGCGGCGATCGACGGCCTCACGTCGACGCGCTTTCTCCAGAACTTCCGAAAGTCCAAGATGATCTCGAGCGACGGGACCGTCTTTTACGTGTCCGGCAAGGACCCCGAATTCGCGAAACGCCTGGTTGAGGAGTTCGAGGCCGGTTTCCGGCGCATCAAGGAAAACGGCCAGTTGCGTCGCATCCGCGAGTACTACGGTATTCCTTCTGAGACGAATCAGCCCGGGACGTCGGCGCAATGAAGTCCGCGTGCGGCATAAGGCCGTGGGTGGTCTGCTTGTTGGCGGTCGCGTACTCCGCCGCCTGGGCGCGGGTGGATTTCTCAGTCGGCGAGACGTTCAATCTGCCGGGAACTGGCGTGGCGCGTCCCTATGCGGGCGAGACGGCCGGCGCGGTGTTGCTCGCGGGCGGCGCCAACTTCCCCGACAAGCCGCTCGTCGAGGGCGGTAAGAAGGTCTACCACGACGCGATCCTCCTTTGCGACCCCGCGGCTGAAAAACCGTCTTGGCGCGAGGTAGGGCGTTTCCCCGTGCCGCGCGGCGAGGGCGCGTCGGCCACGACGGCGCGGGGCGTGCTCTGCGTGGGCGGCAGGGTCGGCGCACACGGCGAGACCGCCACGAACGACTGCTTCATCATGCGCTGGGACGGACGCGCCGTGCAGTTCGATCCGCTGCCGCCGCTTCCCGCGCCCGTCGTGATGCCGGGGCTCGCGGTGTACGAGGACATGGCGTGGTGTACCGTCTCGAATGCCATCTGGAGGCTCGATCTCGCGTCGGGCGCGGCGTGGGAGAAGGACCGCGAGATCGAACCGAGCGAACAGCCCGTGCTCGTGTACCAGAAGGGGGGACTTCATTACTTCAGGGGTTACGGGAAGCCCGGCCAGGTGTTGGAGGAGCATCTCGGGCGCACGGTCATCGGCGCGAGCGCGGTGGCGTCGGGCGACCAGCATGTCCTCTTCTTCGGCGGCGCGAACGCGGAGGTGTGGCGGGCGCGTCTCGGACCCGACCGGCCGATCGCGGATTACCGGATCTCGGACAAGATCCTCGTCTACCACATCGTGACCGACAGCTGGTTCGAGCTTCCGGGCGGCTGGGCGCGGTGCGGCGCGGCTGCCGTGAAGCTCGCCGACGGGCGCATCCTGCTCGCGGGCGGCGAGCTGAAGCCGGGCGTGCGGAGTCCGCTCTCGGCAATCGGGAAGTTCGGGCGTCCGGCGGCGTATTCGTGGATCAACGTGTCGGTGATCGTGGCGTACCTGCTCGGCATGGCGCTGATGGGCGTCTACTTCATGCGGCGGAACAAGTCGTCGGACGATTATTTCCGCGCGGGCGGCAAGCTGCCGTGGTGGGTGGTGTCGCTCTCCATCTACGCGACGATGTTCTCGTCCATCACGTTCATCTCGATCCCGGCCATGTCCTACCTGGACGACTGCCGCTATTACGTGATTTCCTTCGGCATCATCCTGCTCGCGCCCGTCGTGGCGAAGTGGTACCTGCCGTTCTTCCGCCGGCTGAACCTCACGAGCGCCTACGAGTTCCTTGAAGTGCGCTTCAACCTCGCCTGCCGCCTCTTCGCGAGCGCGGCGTTCATCCTGTTCATGGTCGCGCGCACGGCCGTGGTCACCTACCTGCCCGCCATCGCGATCGCCGCCGTGACGGACCTCGACGTGAACATGGCCATCGTGGCGGTGACGCTCGTGACGATCCTCTACTGCACGATCGGCGGCGTGGAGGCGGTGATCTGGAGCGACTTCGTGCAGTCCGTGATCCTCATCGCCTCGACGGCGCTCATCCTGGGTCTGCTCGTTTTCGGGACGGACGGCGGGCTTGCGGGTTTCGTCAAGATGGGCGCGGCGGCGGACAAGTTCCGCGTATTCGACTTCGCCTTCGACTGGACGAAGCCGTGTTTCTGGGTGGTGCTCATCGGCGGGCTCGTCGCGAACCTCGCGAGCTACACGTCCGACCAGTGCGTGGTGCAGCGCTACATGACGACGCCGGACGAGCGGGGCGCCGCGAAGTCCATCATCTTCAACGGCTGCCTCTCGTTCCTGAACTGCTTCGTGTTCTTCATCCTCGGCGTGGCGCTCTGGACGTTCTACAAGTCCAACCCGGCGTTGCTGGACGTGACGATGCCGAAGAACGACTCCATCCTGCCGCTCTTCATGGGGAACGACCTGCCGCTCGGCGTGTCGGGACTCGTCCTCGCGGCCGTCGCGGCGGCCACGATGTCCACGCTCTCCGCAAACCTCAACTCGGCCGCGAGCGCGTTCACCACGGACTTCTACCGCCGCTTCCGCGCTGCCGACGACCGCGCGCTGCTCCGCTGCGGCAAGATCTGCACGGTGGTCGTGGGCCTCCTCGGCGGCGGTTTCGCGCTGCTGCTCGCGAACGCCGACATCGGGAACGTCTACGACCAGTTCCAGCGTTTCCTGGGCATCCTCACGGGCGGTCTCGGCTGCCTCTTCTTCATGGGCATCTTCATGAAGCGCGTTTCGGGCGCGGCGGCGCTCGCGGGACTTGTCGCGAACTACGCGGTGTGCTTCGCGCTCGACCAGCTGTCGTTCGCGGGCAAACCGCACCTGCTGCTGTACGGTTTTCTCGGCATGCTGGCCTGTCTCGTTACGGCGCTGGCCGTTTCCGCCTTTTCCCGCCCGCGTTCCGCACCGTAATCTCGTCGGCGAAAACGGTGCGAAAGGTGTCCGAGGGGGAATGCCCATTGCCGCCGGGCGCGGGGTTTGGTAGAATATCGCCATGGCAACGAATGACTGGCTAGACCTGCATCCCGACCCCGCGCATGTGAAGCGCGAGCGGGCGAAGGCACGTGAACTGCGCGCGACCGACTGGTGGCGCGCGCAGCTCGCGAAGGGCGTGTGCCACTACTGCGGGCAACAGGTCGGCGCCGCGAATCTTACGATGGACCACGTGGTGCCCGTCGCGCGCGGCGGACGCTCCACGCGCGGCAACTGCGTGCCCTGCTGCAAGGAGTGCAACAACAAGAAGAAGGCGTACACGCCGGCCGAGCAGATTCTCGACCAGCTCTTTCCCGAAGGCGTCGAACCATGAAGAAGGAAAGGTTCATCGTCGGCGCGCGCGGCAGCGCGCTGTCGCTTGCCCAGACGGCAGGTGCGCT
The DNA here is from genome assembly GCA_900320225.1 of uncultured Lentisphaerota bacterium. Taxonomy (GTDB): domain Bacteria; phylum Verrucomicrobiota; class Kiritimatiellia; order RFP12; family UBA1067; genus RUG572. The sequence goes on along the minus strand of ONRL01000009.1, from coordinate 44,848 downwards.
CGATTTCCTGCGCGCGCGCTTCCCGGGCACGGACTACCGCGTCGTCACGGTGGAGACGCCTGGCGACCGCGACCTCACGACGCCGATCGAGAAGAGCGCGCCGGATTTCTTCACGCGCGATTTGGATGAGGCCGTGCGCGACGGGCGCATTGACTTTGCCATTCATTCGGCAAAGGATTTGCCGCCAAAAATTGCAGACGATTTGGATTGGTTATGGCTGCCGGAACGCGCAGACCCGCGCGACGCGTGGGTGGTGAGGGAAGGCGAGCGTCCCCGTGAGCCGAAAATTGGCGTGTCGAGCGAGCGGCGGGCGGCGTATGCGAAGAAGGCGTATCCGAAGGCGAAGCTATTGCCGATCCGCGGGTCAATCGATTCGCGCATCCAACAGCTGCGAGAGGGACGCTACGACGCCGTGCTGATGGCGCTCGCGGGGATCACGCGCCTCTATGGCGGCACGCCGCCGGGCGTGGAGCTCATCCCCATTCCGCTCGAAGAACTCGCGCCGCCGGAAGCGCAGGGCCATCTCGCGGTTGTGTTCCGTTCAGGCGATGCGCGGCTCATGGCGATGCGCGCGCATTTCGTGAAGGCCGTGCGCTTCGTGAGCGCGGGCGTGGGCGACGCGGGGTTCTGCACGGTGCGGGGGCTGCGGGATCTGGAAGAGGCGGATGTGGTGCTCCACGATGCGCTCTTCGATCTGTCGTTGGTAGGACGGAAGACAGAGGACGGAAGACAGAGGACAGACGTGGATGTGGGGAAGCGGTGTGGCGCGCACACGATGCAGCAGGCGGAGATTACGCGGCTCATCTGCAACGAGGCACGGAAGGGGCGGCGCGTCGTGCGATTGAAGGGCGGCGATGCGGGGCTGTTTGGACGGCTCGCCGAGGAAACCGATGCACTGACGGCGCTTCAGATTCCATTCGTGGTGCGTCCGGGCGTGAGCGCGCTCGTGGCGGCCACGACGGGCACGGGCCTTCTTCTCACACGGCGCGGCGAGTCGCGCGGGTTCACCGCCTACACGCCGCGCTCGACGGGCACGGAGACGCCGCAGGTGGCGTTCATGGCCACGCGGATGGCGTCGGACGAGGCGCGGCGTCTCGTGCGCGAGGGTTGGGCGAAGACGACGCCGTGTGCGTTCGTGTTCGACGCGGCGGGTCCGCGCGAGGAAGTGCGCACGGCCACGCTCGGGACGGTGCGCAAGATTCTGCCGGCGAAGGAAGAGGACCGTCCCGGGCTCTTCATCGTGGGCCGTGTGGCGGCGCACGGCGGTTGGCCGCGGCTTGGTGTGCTTGCGGGACGGCGCGTGCTCGTAACGTGTTCGGACTCCGTGCAGGAACGCGCAGCGACGGCGGTGGAGGATCTCGGGGGACGTCCGATTAGCTGGCCGCTTATCGAACTGCGTGCGACGCGCGCGTTCGGCGAGGAGGTGGCGGATTACGATGCGATCGTGCTCACGTCGCCGTCTGCGGTGCGCATCTTCTTCGCGAACTGCACGTGTGACGTGCGGCGGCTCGGCGCGTTCTACACGTGCGGGGCGGGGACGGACGCGGAGTTGCGTCGGCACGGGGTCTTGAGCGATGTCTTGCCGGCGAAGGACTTCTCGGCGGCGGGACTCGTCGCGGAGATCAAGAAGCTGGATTTGCGTGGCAAGCGCGTGCTGCGTCTGCGGAGCGCGAAGGCGGGCGCGGACGTCGCGCGCGCGTTGCGCCGGGCGGGGGCGAAAGTGGACGACGTGGTGCTCTACGAGAACCGCGCCTGCGCGCCGGACGGGGCGCTCCCGCCGTTCGACGACGTGTTTTTCGCGTCGGCTTCAGCGGTCGAATCCTTTGTTGCGCGCTACGGCGCGGGGGCGCTGCGCGGGAAGGGCGTGCTCGTGATGGGCGGCCCCACGCGCGCCGCGTTGCCAAAGAGTTTTTCCGCAAAGGCGCGGATTTTTGATATAATTTCCGCAACCATTTCAGGCACGGTGCCTGCAAACAACAAGGAGAAGCGATGAGCAAAGCTACCTACGAGGCCGCGAAGGCCCAGTACAAGAAACTCGGCGTTGACACCGAGAAGGCGATCAAGACGCTGAAGAAGATCAGCATTTCGATGCACTGCTGGCAGGGCGACGACGTCGGCGGGTTCGAGACGACCGGCGGCGCGTCCGGCGGCATCCAGACGACCGGCAACTATCCGGGCAAGGCGCGCACGCCGCAGGAGCTGATGGCGGACGCCGACTTCGCGTTCAAGCTCATCCCCGGCAAGCACCGCCTGAACCTCCACGCCTGCTACGGCATCCACGAGGGCAAGGTGGCGGACCGCGACAAGATCGAGCCCAAGCACTTCGCGCCGTGGGTCGCCTGGGCGAAGAAGCGCGGCATCGGCCTCGACTTCAACCCGACGTTCTTCTCGCACCCGCTCGCGGCGAACGGGCTCACGCTCTCGAGCCCCGACCCGAAGGTGCGCGCGTTCTGGGTGCGGCACGGCATCCAGTGCCTCAAGATCGCCGAGTACTTCGGCAAGGAGCTCGGCACGCCGTGCGCGGTCAACTTCTGGTGCCCCGACGGCTACAAGGACGAGCCGAGCGACCGCCTCGGGCCGCGCCAGCGCATGGCCGACTCGCTCGACAAGATCTTCAAGTACAAGTACAACAAGAAGTACGTGATCCCGACCTTCGAGTCGAAGCTCTTCGGCATCGGCCTCGAGAGCTACACCGTGAACTCGCACGAGTTCGTGATGGGCTATGCGATGAAGAAGGGCATCCTCGCGCTCCTCGACATGGGCCACTTCCACCTGTCCGAGAACGTGGCGGACAAGATCAGCTCGTTCCTCATGTTCTTCGGCAAGGTCGCATTCCACATCTCGCGCCCCGTGCGCTGGGACTCCGACCACGTGATTCGCGTGAACGACGACCTGCGCAACGCCGCGCACGAGATCGTGCGGATGGGCCCGGAGAACTTCATCGTGGCGCTCGACTACTTCGACGCCTCGATCAACCGCGTCGCCGCGTGGGTGCTCGGCATGCGCAACATGCAGAAGGCGCTTCTTGAGGCGCTCCTCGAACCGTCGGCCACGTTGAAGGCGCTCCAGGACGGCGAGCAGTTCACCGAGCAGCTCGTGCTCCAGGAGGAGCTCAAGAGCTATCCCTTCGCTGCCGTGTGGGAGGAGTTCTGCGCCCGCGCGAAGCTCCCGGCGAACGAGGCGTGGATGGCGGACGTGCTCAAGTACGAGCGCGACGTCCAGAGCAAGCGCGTCTGATCCAACGCGGCGGGTGCATTGACAGCCCGTCCGCTTTGTGCGATAATGCCTGCATGAAAAATCATGCAGGCATTGTTTTTTTGTTCGTCGCGCTCGCCGCGCTGGGCGCATCGTCCGTACCCCCGGTTGGTCCCGTGCTGATCGAGACGAAGGAGGAAATGACCTTCTCGGCCGGCAAGGGCAAGCGCTTCCGCGTGGCCCTCAAACCCGAATGGGGCGTGCTCACCTTGCGTACGCGGATGAAGACGACGGACCTCGTTCCGGGAAAGGACCCCGGGTGGATGAACGGACGCATCCCGATGTCGTTCCACGGCAAAGACGGCAAGATGGTGGGTGGCTGGCCGAACGTATTCGGCTTCGCGGGCACGCACGACTGGACGGACTGCGTGCGCGATTTCCCGATTCCCGAGGGTGCCGTGACCCTCAACCTCGGCCTGAACAACTTCGGGACGGCGGGAACCGTGGAGTTCGGCCCGATGACGCTCACGGTGAAGCGCAACCGCACGACGGCGCCGTGCAACGCGCCGCTGCCGGAGGGCGCTCTCTCGGGAGGGTCGCAACTTGTTGCGACCGCATCGGGAGGGTCGCGCTCCCGCGCGACCGAACAACCTGACCCATGGTCCCTCGCCGACGCGTGGAAAGTGTCAACTGCCACGCGCACACGGTATTGCCTCAACGGGCTCTGGGGCGTGCGACCGGCGCTTTCCAACGACGCGTCGGACGCGGTGCCGGGTCCGCAGGACAACTGGGGCTGGGGGAAGATTCCGTCCATCTGGGGCGCGCACCAGCACATCGTGCTCTCGGACTGGTTCGAGGACCACGGCGTGCGTACCGAGATCAAGGATCGCGCGTGGTACCGGCGTGATTTCACGATGCCGTCCGAGGCGGCGGGGAAGCGCGTGGTGCTCACGTTCACGATGCTGCAGACGCGCGCGGTCGTGTACGTAGACGGCGTGCGCGCGGCCGAGGTGACGTTCCCCGGCGGCGAGGCCGACATCACGCAGTTCGTGAAGCCCGGACAAAAGCAGTCCGTGGCCCTCGACGTGACGGCCTATCCGCTCAACCCGGAGACACTCGATTTCAACGCGCCCGACCGCGCCGTCTCGAAGAAGAGCGAGGTGCGCTTCAAGGGCGTGACCGGCGACGTGTATTTGGATGTCATGCCGAAGGAGGGACCCCGCATCGTCGACGCGACCGTCGAATCCGATGTGGCCGGCGACAACGTGACCTTCGTGGCGGAATTAGCCGCCGGGACGGCGGCTCCCCATACGGGAGGGTCGCGCTCCTGCGCGACCGTGCGCCTCGTCGCCAAGATCTCCGACTTGAACGGCAAGCCCGTGCGCGAATTCGCGAGCGGGGACCTGACGCCCGACGCCGACGGGCGCGTCGCCTTCACGGCCGCGTGGCCGGACGCGAAGCGGTGGGATACGCACACGCCCGGCAACCGGTATGTGTGCCGGATGGAGCTATGGAGAGCCGCCGTCCCGGCGGCGGTCGCGCGGCAGCGCGACCCTCCCGTTTCGGTCGCGCAGGAGCGCGACCCTCCCGTTGATGCCGCGCTGCCATTTGAATTCGGGTTTCGCGAGATACGCGCCGACGGGCGCGACCTGAAGCTGAACGGCACGACGATCCACCTGCGCGCGCTGTACAACCGCACGACCACATCGCAGGCCGCGGTGGCGTGCCGGGAATCGGCGCTTGAGCTCGTGCGCCGTCTGAAGAGCGAGGGCTACAACTTCATCATCGCCGGAAACTACAACTTCTCGCCGGGCGCGGTGGGCTACATGGACGCGCTGCTCGACGTCTGCGACGAGACGGGCATGCTGTACTCGTTCTCGCTGCCGCATGTCCGCGACTTCGGGATGAAGCTCGACGACCCCGCGACGGCGGCGCGCTACCGCGCGCTCGCGCAGTGGTGCGTGCGCCGCGCGCGCAACCATCCGAGCGTGGTTTCCTACGCGATGAACCACAACTGCACGGGGTACTGCGGCGACATGAACCCGCTGCGGATCGACGGGATCTACGACCCGGCGAAGGCGAAGGAGCGGCCTTTCCGGAACCGCGACCAGGCACGCCTCGCGGCCGCGATCGCGCGGTCGCTCGACGGCACGCGCCCGATCTACCACCACGAGAGCGGCAACCTCGACGATTTCCACACCGTGAACATCTACCTCAACTGGGCGCCCGTGCAGGAGCGCAGCGACTGGCTCGAGCACTGGTCGCGGGAGGGCGTGAAACCGCTCTTCTTCGTGGAGTGGGGTATGCCGCACATTTCCAGCTGGTCGAGCTACCGCGGCCCGCTGTTCATCTGGCGCAGCGCCGGCTACCAGAGCCTCTGGGCGAGCGAGTTCGCGGCCGCGCTGCGCGGCGACGCCGCGTACGAGGGCGACACGCCCGAGACCGTGAAAGCGCTGCGGCACGAGGAGGACCTCTGGGCGCAGGGGAAGCCGTTCTTCTGGGGCAAACTCAACCAACCGCTCCGCGCGCTCACGAACAACTACCAGGGCGTGCAGGCGCTCTACATGGCGGACAACTGGCGCAGCCACCGCGCCTGGGGGATCTCCGCCATGTTGCCATGGGACCAGGAGGCGTTCCACGTGCGCACGGGCGCGTCGACCGGCGGGCGCGAGAACCCCGCACGGTGGGAAGGTCTGAAGAGCCCCGGCATCGTGCCGGACATCCTCGTGGACGACGGCTGGGACACGGGCACGGGCAACGCCGGTTCGTATGCGCGTTCGTGCGTGGGCGAGGTGCTCGTGCGCTGGAACATGCCGGACTGCGCGTTCATCGGCGGCGACGGCGTATTCACTGACAAGCGGCATCATTACCGTGCGGACGAGACCGTGAAAAAGACGCTCGTCGTACTCAACGACCGCCGCGTGCCGCAGGAAGTGTCGTGGGCGTGCGAGTTGGTTGACGGTCGCGCGGGAGCGCGACCCTCCCGGGAGGGACGCGCTCCTGCGCGTCCGCCGTTGCGCGGCACGGTCGCGGTTGCGCCGGGCGGGCGCGCGGACGTGCCGGTTTCGTTCACGCTGCCGGGGCGCGCGGGCCGCTACACGCTTGCGGCGGAGTTCCGTTTCGCGGATGGCGTCACGCAGCGCGACGCGTTCGCGCTCGACGCGCGCGCGCCGGTGGCCACGCCGACGGTGAAGAACCTGCTGGTCTACGATCCGAAGGGCCTCACGGCGCAGGAACTCCAACGGCTTGGAATCGCCGCCGCGCCCACGGACCTTGCCGACATGCCGCCCGACGGCGCGTCGCTCGTGATTGGACGCGAGGCGCTCACGCGCGACCTCCTCGACCGCGTGCTCGTGCCCGCCGCGCGCCGGAAGTGCCACATTCTCGTGTTCGAGCAGGACAAAACCACGCTCGAATCCCTCGGGTTCCGCGTGCAGGCATACGGTCTGCGGCAGGCGTTCCCGCGCTTTGCGGACTGGTCGCTCAGGTTCGCGCTCACGGCGGACGACCTGCGCGACTGGTGCGGCGAGTCCACGCTCCTGCCGCCCTATCTCACGGACGTGCCCGCAACGGAGGCGAACTACCGTTCGGACACCTGGGCCGGCTTCCGCAACACGCGCGTGTGGCGGTGCCGGTTGCGCGGCGCCGTGGCGAGCGTGATTCCCGAGAAGCCGTCCGTGGGCGACTGGCGCGCGCTCTGCGACGGCGGGTTTGACCTGCAGTACGCGCCGTTGCTGGACTGGCGGATCGAGCAAGGGTGCATCACGTTCTGCCAGCTGGACGTGACGGGCCGCACGGCGGCGGATCCCGTGGCGGACGATCTCGTGCGGCGGCTCGTGGCGCGTCTCGCGCAGCCGTTGGGCTGGCCCAAGTGGCCGCGCGCGATCGGGCAGCGGGCCTGGATCGCGGGACGCGACCGGCTCATCGGCATCAAGCAGAACCCCGACGAGCGCGACAGCGGCGTGTACGTGGTGTCGTCCGGCGCGGAGCGTCCGGCCGACTTCTTCGACCAGATCGCGCGCGGCGGACGTGCGCTCTGCCTCGGCCTTTCGGCGGAGGAGGTGAAGGCGTGGAGCCCGGTGCCGCTCGCCATCGCGGAGACGAACGGCTGCTGCGCGTCGCGCGTCGAGAAGATCCCGCCGGAGCTGAACGGCCTTTCGAACGCCGACTGGTCGTGGCACGGGGCGATGGACTTCGCGGCGTTCACGGACCGCGTGCCGGACGGCAACAGCGCGCTGCGCGTGGTACGGCACGGAAAGGGGTGGATCCTCTTCTGGCAGGTGCCGCCGTGGAAGATCGACGCCGAGGCGAAGCCGTACCTGCGCACGAGCCGCAGAAGGGCGGAGGCCATGCTCGCGCGCCTGTTCGGCAACCTCGGCTGCGTGTCGCTCGTGGGATCGGTGCTCTACAGCGACACGCCCGTGCCCGAGGACGACCCCTATCGCTATTACCGGTGGTGAATTCAAATTAGCCCCTTTACCGTATCAGAGGTTTGTGATATACTATCCGCCGTTTTCGGACCGTAGCGCAGCCTGGTAGCGCGTTTGCTTGGGGTGCAAAAGGTCAGGGGTTCAAATCCCCTCGGTCCGACCATTTTCAGAGGCATGGACAACGCCGCCGCCATCTGCTAAAATATCCGTTGTCCGTTTTATAAGAGAAAGGAACAGTCAAGATGAAGAAGTTGGTCATGTCAGCCCTGGCGTTCGCGGCGGTTGCCGCGTTCGCGGAGAAGGTCGCGCTCAAGATACAGTTCCCGCCGCCCCATTCGAGCGGCACGCCGAAGGAGATCAAGAGCGACAACCTCGAGCCGGATCCCGGCCCGGGCAAGTTCCGTCCGCCGATCATGGTGGAGCCGGAGTACACGAAGAAACTCACGACCGAGGACACCAAGGTCACGACCTCCGAAGAGGCCGTGACGGGCGAGAACGAGTACGTGGTGGACGGCGACAAGACGCCGGACGCGACGTCCATGCTTCAGCTCCCCGGCGGCGTGCAGTGGGTGCAGCTCGACCTCGGCGCCGAGCATGACATCTCCGCCGTGTGCGTGTGGCACGACCAGGGCGACGAGCGCGTGTACAAGGACGTGATCGTGCAGATCTCGAACGACGAGAAGTTCCTCAAGGACGTCATCACGGTCTTCAACAACGACCACGACGACTCCGCCAAGCTCGGCAAGAAGGGCACCGACAAGGAGTACCGCGAGCGCAACGAAGGCCGTCCGATCTCCGCGATGGTCGACGACAAGCCCACCAAGGGCCGCTATGTGCGCTGCTACTCGAACGGCTCCACGAGCGAGCCGGTGAACAACTACATCGAGATCGAGGTGTTCGGGAAGTAAGTGTCCCGCATTGCGGACATCGCACGGGACTTCGCAGGACGCGGCGGCAAGCGATTGCGGCCGCGTCTCTGTCAGGCGGTCTTCGACGCATGCGGGGGAACGGGAGACCTCTCCCCCGTGTGCGAGGCCGTGGAGAGTTTCCACAAGGCGTCGCTTGTCCACGACGACATCCAGGACGGTGACGAGACGCGCTACGACCGCCCCACCGTGTGGAAGGAGCATGGCGTGCCGGTAGCGATCGCGGTCGGGGACTGGCTCGTGGCGCACGGCTACCTGTTGATCGCGCGGAGCGGGTTCGCGCGCGCGGCGCAGATGCTCGAGGCCACGGTCGACTCCCACCTCCGCCTCTGCGAGGGCCAGGGGGACGACCTGCTGGGGGTGAAGGGCACGGAGGACTACGTGTCGATGTGCGCGCGCAAGACGGGCGAGGCGTTCGCGCTCGCCGCGCAGCTGGGCGCTCTCGCCGCCGGGGCGGACGACGAGCCCTACCGCCGCTGGGGCCTCGCCTACGGCGTGCTGTTCCAGATCAACGACGACATCGCAGACGTCGGCGAATCGGATGAACTGCGCGCCCTGAAGACCGAATGGACTGCGCGCCTTGCCGCCGTCTCGCGCGAGACGGGCTTTTCATTCCCGTAGATTCGGGTTGGACTTCCCGCCGGTTTTGTGCGATAATAACCCGTCTTTCACAAAAAAGGAGAAATCATCAATGAACGTCAACCGCCGTCAATTCCTCGGTGCCGCCTCGGCTGCCGCCTTTCCGTTCATCTTCCCCGGCTGCACGGGACTGAGCGTGCGCAAGTACGCCGCCAACGAGAAAGTCAACGTGGGCGTGATCGGCATCGGCCGCATCTCGACCACGATGGACATTCCGCTCGCGATCAAGTACACCGACCTCTGCCGCTTCACTGCGGTGTGTGACCTGGACTCCAAGCGCCTCGCGCACGGCGTGGACTTCATCCAGAAGCAGTACCAGAAGCTGACGGGCGAGGCGAACGCCCCCGTCAAGACGTACGCGGACTACCATGACATCATCGACGACCCGTCCATCGACGCCGTCGAGATCTGCCTGCCCGACCACTGGCACACGCTCGTCGCCTGCGCCGCGCTCGCGAAGGGCAAGCACATCTGGCTGCAGAAGCCGTTCTCCCAGACGATCACCGAGGGCCGCATCATCGCGAACCTCGCCAAGCTGCAGAACCGCGTGGTGCAGGTCGGCTCGTGGCAGCGCAGCAAGCCGCAGTTCCACCGCGTGTGCGAGCTGGCCCTCAACGGGCGCATCGGCGACATCGTGCGCGTCGAGGTCGGCTGTGGCTGCGACAAGCCGGGCGGCTCGTCGGCCGTCCAGCCCGTGCCTTCCAATCTCAACTACGAGATGTGGCTCGGCCCCACGGACGAGAAGGCGCCCTACAACGAGACGCGCGTGCACGCGCAGGACCTCAAGAAGATCGCGAGCCGTCCGGGCTGGATCCAGATGGCGCCGTACGGCTGGGGCATGATCACCAACTGGGGCGCGCACCAGATCGACATCGCGCAGTGGGGCCTCGGCAAGGACGACTCCGGCCCCGAGTCCGTCACCGGCACGTGCGAGTGGATGGACACCTCGGGCGGCAAGCTCTGGAACGTCCATACGACGTACGATCTCCACTACTCCTACAACGGCGGCAAGACGGACGTCCACGTGTGCAACAAGTACCCGATGGGCATCAAGTTCATCGGCGAGAAGGGCGAGTGGCTCTACTGCATGCGCGGCAAGGCCGTGACGCCGAGCGATCCGTCCTCGTCCACCGGCGGCAAGATGCAGCCGCTGATGGCGTCCAAGGTCGCGCTCCTTGAGCCGATGGCGAACCCGGCGATTCCGCTCAAGACCTCGGACGACCACTGGAAGAACTGGCTGGAGGCGATCCGCGCCGGCGATCCGACGATGACCGCCACGAACGCCGAGGCGGCGCAGCGTTCCTCCACGGCGTGCTGCCTCGGGCAGATGTGCATGGAACTCGGCCGCGGCAAGAAGGACGGCGCCACGGTCAAGTGGTGCGCGAAGAAGGAGGACACCTGCTGCGACAAGGCGCGGGCGCTGATGAAGCCGTTCGCACGCGGCAAGTACAACCTCAAGGACGAACTCGGCCGCTACGGATTCTGCCCCGAGAAGATCCTCCGCGGCTGAGTGAACGCCTGCGGGCGACAACATGTCGCTTGAACTCCCATCTGGGCGTCCCCTGTTCCTCGACGGGGGCATGGGGACGCAGCTCCAGGCTCGGGGACTCGCCGCCGGCGAGATTCCCGAGCTGTGGAACTTGACACGCCCCGACGACATCCGCGCCGTCCACACCGCCTACCTCGCGGCGGGCGCGGACGTGGTGTATTCCAACACCTTTGGCGCGAATCCCGCGAAATACCACGGCGACGCGCCGCTCGCGGACGTAATCGCCGCCGGCATTCAGATCGCCCGTGAAGCGGGAAGCGACACTCGTGCCGCTTCACACCTCGTCGCCCTCGACATCGGCCCCACGGGCCGTCTCCTGAAGCCCGCCGGCGACTTCGAGTTCGACGCCGCTTACGACGCCTTCGCCGAGCAAATACGCCTCGGCGCGGCGGCGGGTGCCGACCTCGTGGTGGTCGAGACGATGGGCGACACCTACGAGCTCAAGGCCGCCGTCCTTGCCGCGAAGGAGAATTGCAACCTGCCCGTGATCGCCACCGTCGCGCTGGGGGAGGACGGCACGCTCCTCACGGGCGGCGATGTGGCGTGCGTCGCCGCGCTCCTGGAGGGGTTGCGCGTGGATGCGCTCGGTTTCAACTGCGGGCTTGGCCCCGACCGCATGCGTCCCTACGTGGAGCGCCTCGCCCGCGTCGTCTCGTGTCCCATCGTGGTGAAGCCCAACGCCGGCATGCCGAAGGTCGTGGACGGCAAGACAGTGTTCACGGTCGGTCCCGAGGAGTTTGCCGCCGATGTCGCGGATCTGGTCGCGGCCGGCGCACGAATCGTGGGCGGCTGCTGCGGTACCACCCCCGCGCACATCGCCGCCGTCACCGCCCGATTGCGGGAGGGCCGCGCTCCTGCGCGGCCGCATGCCGAAGATCGGTCGCGCAGGAGCGCGACCCTCCCCTGCGTGATCTCCTCCAGCACCCACGCGCTGGAAATCCCCCTCGACGACACGATCATCATCGGCGAGCGCATCAACCCCACGGGCAAGAAGCGCCTGAAGGCGGCGCTCGCGGAGGGCGACACCGCCTACGTGCTGCGCGAGGCCGTGTCGCAGGCCGAGGCGGGCGCGGCGGTTCTCGACGTCAACACGGGCGTGCCGGGCCTCGACGAGGCGGCCGTGCTCGACCGCACGGTGCAGGCCGTGCAGGGCGTGGTGGACCTGCCGCTCCAGATCGACACGTCCGATCCGGTCGCCCTCGACCGCGCGCTCCGACACTACAACGGCAAGGCGCTCGTCAATTCCGTGAACGGCAAGGAGGAGTCTCTCGCGGCCGTACTGCCGCTTGTCGCGAAGTACGGCGGCGTGGTGGTGGCGCTCGCCCTCGACGAGAACGGCATCCCGCCCACGGCGGAGGGGCGTCTCGCGATCGCGCGCAAGATCCTCGCGCGCGGTGCCGAGTACGGGCTCGGGCCGAACGATTTCGTCTTCGATGCGCTCTGCCTGGCGGTGAGCGCGGATGCGACGAGCGCCAACGTGGTGCTGGAGACGCTCCGCCGCGTGCGTGCGGAGCTGGGCTGCCGCACCGTGCTCGGCGTCTCCAACATCTCCTTCGGCCTGCCGGGGCGTCCGCACCTCAACGCCGCGTTCTACACGCTCGCGATGGGCGCGGGGCTCTCGGCCGCGATCATCAACCCGCTGTCGGCCGAGATGATGGCCGCCTGGCGGGCGTACCGCGCGCTCACGGGCCGCGACCGCTCATGCGAGAACTGGATCGCCCACGCCTCCCAGCTCCCCGCAGCGGGTTCGCCTGGCGCGGCAACTGGGGAGGGTCGCGCTCCCGCGCGACCGAATCCGGATTCTCCTTCCCCTGAAACCGGCGGCGCGCTTGTCGCCGCCATCCGCCGCGGACTGAAGGCGGACGCAGCCGAGGCCGCGCGCGCCGAACTCGCCGCGGGGCGCGCGCCGGTCGAGGTGATCGACGGCGCCGTCGTGCCGGCCCTCGAGGCCGTCGGGCGCGGGTTCGAGGCGAAGACCGTGTTCCTCCCGCAGCTCCTCATGGCGGCCGACGCCGCCGGCGCGGCATTTGACGTGATCCGCGCCGCGCTCGCGAAATCCGGCGACGCGCCAACGAAGGTGAAGGGCCCGATCGTGATCGCCACCGTGAAGGGCGACATCCACGACATCGGCAAGAACATCGTGCGTGCGCTCCTCGAGAACTACGGCTTCAAGGTGATCGACCTCGGACGCGACGTGGCGCCCGAGACGGTGCTTGAGGCCGCGCGGCGCGAGAACTGTCGTCTCGTGGGCCTTTCCGCACTGATGACCACGACGGTCGGCTTCATGGAGGAGACGATCAAGCTCATCCACGCCGAACTGCCCGGCTGCAAGGTGATGGTGGGCGGCGCCGTGCTCACGGCGGAGTACGCCGCCGAGATCCACGCCGACTTCTACAGCCGCGACGCGATGGGTTCGGTGCGCATTGCCGAGGAGATGTTCGCATGAGGATTGCAGGCGGGGAATGGCGCGGTCGCGCGTTGAAGGCGCCGCCGGGTGACGTGTTGCGTCCCACGCAGGACCGCGTGCGCGAGGCGCTCTTCTCGATGCTGATGCACGAAACGCCGGGCGCGCGCTTCCTCGACCTCTTCGCGGGCGTGGGCGGCGTGGGGCTTGAGGCCCTGTCGCGTGGCGCGGCCGACTGCACGTTCGTGGAACTCGCCCCGCGCCACCTCGCCTTTCTGCGCGCCAACGTGGCCGCGCTTGCCGCCGAGGCGCGTTGCCACCTTGTGCGGGCGGATGCGTATGCGTGGTTGGAGACTTTCGAGGGCGCGCCGTTCGACGTGGCGTTTGCCGACCCGCCCTACGAGCTCGGTGTCGAGAAGGGGTATGCATCCGTGCTGGCCACGCTCGCCGCGCGGAACGTGGTGAAGCCTGGGGGCCTCTTCGTGGCGGAGCTCACGGCCCGCCAAACTCCTGAGGAGTCTTCCTTGTGGGACCTTTGCCGTGACCGCACCTACGGCCAAACCCGCCTCGCAGTTTACATGCGAAAGCGAGCCCAAAGCTAAAAGCTAAAAAATATGGTATACTATCCGCCATGGCAGAGAAGGTTGCAGTTTATCCAGGCACGTTCGACCCGATGACGCGCGGTCATTTTGACTTGATCACGCGCGCGGCGGGCCTGTACGACCGTCTCGTGGTGGCGGTGGCCGCGACGAGCGTGAAGTCGGGTGCGCTGTTCGACGCGCAGCACCGCATTGACATGATCCGCGAGGACGTGGAGAAGGCGGAGCTTGCGAACGTGGAGGTGGACATCCTCGACACGCTGCTCGTCGACTTCTGCCGCAAGATTGGCGCGCGCGTGGTGATCCGCGGCGTACGGGTGTATTCCGATTTCGAGTACGAGTTCCAGATGGCGCTCACGAACCGCCGCATGGCGCCGGAGATCGAGACGCTCTTCATGATGCCGAGCGAGAACCTCGCGTACGTGACGGCTTCGACCGTGCGCGAGATCGCCCGTTACGGCGGCGACACGTCTCCGTTCGTCACGCCCGCCGTGCAGCGGCGGCTCAAGCCGGGGACATGACCATGGAGGAAGCGTTGACCATCGACGTGGCCCGGTTGGATCGGGACGGCGAGGAGGTCGAGGGCGTACTTGATGACGCCGTGCTCGACCTGCACGACGAATACCTGCGTCCGTTCGCGGGCATCCGCTATCGTTTGTCCGTGCAGCTCGCGGGCCGGGAACTGCTCGCGCGGGGCGAACTGGAGCAGGATTTTGAGTCCGTCTGCTCACGGTGCGGGGCCGATTTTGACTTCACGGTGACCGTCCCCGACTTCCTCGCGAGCTTCGAGACGGATGAAAAAACTGAAATTGTGGATTTGACGGATGAGCTCAGACAAAGTATAATACTTGCCCTTCCGACATACCCGGTGTGTCGGGCGGACTGTCGCGGCGTGTGCCCGACGTGCGGGAAGAACCTCAATGAGGGACCCTGCGCGTGCGTGCACGAGGAGCGTGACGACCGTTGGGGTGCGTTGGACGCGCTCCTGCCGGGAGAGAAAAATTGAGAAAGAAAGAAAGAGAGTAGTGCAAAATGGCATCACCTAAGCACAAGAAGTCGAAAATGCGCAAGCGCCAGCGCGTGGGCCAGTTGGAGAAGGCGATTCTCGCCTCCGTCCAGACGTGCCCGTCGTGCGGGGGGCTGAAGCAGACCCACCACGTGTGCCCGAACTGCGGCATGTACAAGGGCCGCAAGGTCCTCAGCGTCACCGCCAAGTAAGGTGCCATGACACGCATTGCCCTTGACGCAATGGGCGGCGACAACGCTCCGGGCGAGATCGTCCACGGTGGTGTTGAGGCTGCCATCGGCCTGGAGGACGTAAAGGTCCTCCTCGTCGGCGTCAAGGAACAGATTGACGCGGAGCTGGCGAAATACCCCAAGGAAGTCGCGGCGGCCACGAAGAAGGGCACCCTCGAGGTCATCCACGCGCCGGACGTGGCGGAGATGGATGAAAGTCCCGTCACCGCGGTGCGGAAGAAGAAGGACTGCTCGATCAACGTGGCGATGCGCCTCGTGAAAGAGGGTCGGGCGGATGCGTTCGTCTCGGCCGGCAATTCCGGCGCGGTTGCGACGAGCGCGATCCTCAACCTTGGCCGCATCAAAGGCGTCCAGCGTCCGGCGATCGCCACCATCCTGCCCACGCGCATCCCGCGGCGTCCGCTTCTGCTGCTCGACGCGGGCGCGAACATGGACTGCCACGCCGACTGGCTCGTGCAGTTCGCGATCATGGGCAGCGTCTATTCGCAGGGCGTGCTGAAGCGCACGAAGCCGCTTGTGGGCCTTCTGTCAATCGGCACCGAGGACTGCAAGGGCAACGAGATGACGAAGGAGACGTTCCGCCTCCTCAAGGAGGTGCAGGGCATCGACTTCCGCGGCAACGTGGAGGGACATGACATCTTCCAGGGGCAGACGGACGTGGTGGTGTGCGACGGGTTCGTGGGGAACGTCGTGCTGAAGACAAGCGAGTCGCTGGCGCATGCCGTCAGCTACTTCCTCAAGCGGGAGTGCTTCCGCGGCATCTTCCGCGTGTTGGGCGCAGTGCTGTTGAAGGGGGCGTTCAAGAGCCTCAAGAACCAGCTGGATCCGGACATCTACGGGGGGGCTCCGCTTCTGGGCGTGCCGGGGGCGGTGATCATCACGCACGGCAGTTCGACGCACAAGGCGATCTACTACGCCGTCAAGGCGGGCGTGAACGCGGCGCGCAACGACGTGTCGGGGCTGATTTCCTCGCGCATCGAGGAATACGAGTCCTCGCGCAAGTCGTTTTGATCTTTTTCGGGGCGTAGCGCAGTCTGGTAGCGCACCTGCCTTGGGCGCAGGTTGTCGTGGGTTCAAATCCCGCCGCCCCGACCATCTTAAATCACGGAAAACCCCAATAAAGCAAGGGGGGCTGCCCAT
This sequence comes from uncultured Lentisphaerota bacterium, assembly GCA_900320225.1. GTDB lineage: Bacteria > Verrucomicrobiota > Kiritimatiellia > RFP12 > UBA1067 > RUG572. The sequence goes on along the minus strand of ONRL01000009.1, from coordinate 28,709 downwards.
CGCTACAAGTGGCCATAGCCGAATAGGACGATGCCTGCTGCGAAACCGCCGACTTATGCCCTGTTGCCGCGCTTCCACTGCGCTTTCACGTATTTTGGCATGTCGCTGTACCTGATGCCGACGAGAAGTGTCATCGTCTTCTGCAGCATGCCAAAACAAACGATCATGAGCAAGGGGCCGAAAACATAATCATACCATGCGCCGAGATGATTGCAGGCAAGATACGCGATGAGGGCAAAGCTTTCGGTTGCCTCAAGGATGGCGGTGACCATGCCAGGCGTGTAGGGCGTCTTACACTGGAAAAGCCGGATTCCCACAACGTGGACAACGCCCTCGATAATGCCGAAAGTGGCGACGGCGACGGCAAAGAGGTTCGTGGAGTCGAAGACGAAAGGAACGACCGTAATCAGCAAGAGGAGGATTCCCGCAGGAATGCGGCTCGCCCGCTTGATTTCATCGCTTACCTCGATCTGCACGAGGAAGGCGATCATGTTGACGAATCCACCCGGATACATGCCTTCTTCCCATTCATGCAGGACGAAGAGGACGGAATAGATGACCATGAACTTCTGGATCGCCGACAACTCTCCCATGAACGCCGGAACCGTCAGCAGTATCATGGCGATGACGGTATAGATCTCTAGTGCGTAGTGCTTTATGAATTTCCAGGGCGTCATATTCTTTTACCTTTCATAGCTTGGATTTCTCAGGCCTTTCAAATCTTCACCGCGAATCTGAGTATGCAGGCCGACCATCGAGTCGCCCTCGACGCGCACAAAGTACGTGGCGGCCGGACGCTTCACCAGAAGTTCGTTCAGGTCAAGCGGCGGCTCCAGGTACTGTTCGGCCGGCGACGGAAACCCCGCCACCACCGAACCCGATACTTTTGCTGTTTTACTCACGGCATAGATGCTATTGGGTGTACGATAAAACAAGACTATTGCCTACAGCCCAAAGTGGCGACTGAAGGCATGGAGGTAGTCCTCCATGTTGCCGGTCGGATCATTGAGCGAGTCGAGGACGCTTTGCCATTCGTCCCTGTTCGTTTCGATGGACGCTATGAACGTGCGTAGCCGTTCCGCTATTTCATTCGGCACGGTGGTGACTTCTCCGGGCGGGATAGACGCCGCAAGCGCCAGCACGTCCCTGCGGTGCTTCTTTGAGTCATGATGCCGCAGACGGTTGCCGGTCCTTTCGTATTCGTCCGTCAGGTTGAGGTAGGCGACAGACTTGAACACCATGAGGGCGTCACGGTTTAGGCATGGTATCTCGTTGATCGCCACCGTGTTGGCTCGGGCGAAGTCGTAGTATGTCCTGTCGAGAACGATGGCGCTCATGCTGTCGTCAGGCTCGTCGGGAAGAGACATGTAGAGCATGCCTTCGGGAGGAGGAAGTGCGGGAGAAGACAGCAGCTCAATCCGTGTTGGAAATGCCGTGTTCTCCGGGTTGATGAAGCGGTAGAATCTCGGCTTGCTCGATCCGTCTGGTTCTTTTGCGATGTAGCAGTCGTAACGGCCCTCGCGCAGAAACGCGTGGAACGCGGAGGTGAAGGGCTCCGACATCTGTTCGACGATGACGAGAATGTCTATGTCCTGCGTCACTCTCGGCACAGGGCCGCCATCACGTCCGTGAAGCTGCATGGCCGTTCCGCCGATGACGATGAACGAGTCCGAATGCGGGGCGAAGTACTGTTTGAACTTGTCGAATCCTTTTACCATAGCGTTTTCTCCAGTAGCCTTTCTGTTGCGATTTGGATGCGGGGATCTGTGACCCCTTTCAACGAAATGTAGAGGGAAAGTGGATCTGCAAGGCCCTTGCCGTCGTTGAGAAGCCGTGGATCGTAACGCCACGATTCCATGATGTCTCCGTCGTAGCGGTGTATCTTTGCTTCTGGTATCTTCTTCGCGGCGCTTGCCGGAAGAGCAAAGGTCAGAAAGTCGTTATCGACAATGTCCGAGTACTCGGCAAGTGCGGTGACGCCGGATTTGACAGCATCTTTTAACTTTGCCTTGACCCTGACCCTGCTGCGTACCGGCGAGACGAACACGGGCGAAGCCTTGTCCCAGACTCTCTTCTTGTCGAAGGAGAATTCCATTCCGCCGTCCCGTTTGGAACGGATCGTTCTTGCGAGGCTGCGGCGTTCAAGCTCTCTTGCCGCGCGCGACAGGTTGACCGGCGTGATGTTCAGGCGTCCGCGAAGCGCTGAAAACCACACGACACCTGGCAACCTTTCATGCAGAAGGCAGTCAAGCAGGACAACTTGCGCCCACGGAGTCAGGTGCGCGCCGAGAGGTTTCTCGTCCTCTGCATACGCACGGTCTGATTCCAGGATTGCGGTGGGCGGCAGGAACACTTGCCTCGACGGGACGACATACGCGACCTTTGCCGCCTTGAGCCTCGCGGCGAATTCCCTGTCTAACCTGGAGAACGCGAACACGGGGCGCGCTGAGAGGGCATTGCGAACGGTGTCGTTGTGCAAGGCAATGTCATCGGGAGACATCCCCTCGCTTCGGGGAAACAGGATGATGCATTCCTCGCCGGCAATCACGGAGCGAACGGCGTCATAGTGTCCCGCAATGTTGAGAGGCAGGGCAGTTCGCAAGTCGACGGTTTCGCCGTCGGCTATGCATACGCCCAGCCGATTCAGGTAGTTCCTGACTTGTGTCACGGTCAGTTTCATAGTTTCTCCAAAAATGAAAACGACCGTAGTTTACACTTTTTATGAAACAATGTCAACAAGCTGCGGCCTCCCGTGAGGATTGCCAGGGCCGAAAAGAGCGGGGCGTCATTGTCCCCCAGATCGGCGTACAGTCGAGGGAGATTCTGAAGCTGTTAATGATTTCGGAATCCGATATTTCAATTTTGCATCAGTTTGTTTCAATCTGGCATTGGGTTTTAGGGGTATAAATGCTATAATAGTTGCCAATCACCTTAAAAGGCATTGGAACTGATATGGCATTGTGCTACAAGAAACTTTGGAAACTCTTGATTGACAAAGATATGACTCGCGCATCCCTGCGCGAGGCGACCGGCATCGCCCCCGCCACGATCTCCAAGATGTCCAGAGGCGAGTCCGTCGGCGCGAATGTCCTTGAACGCATCTGCGAATCGCTGCAATGCAACATCGGCGACATCGTGGACTATGTGCCAAAGTCGGTCGGGCAAGGTTCTGGCAAGGGGAAGGCGCGTTGAGCCGGGGAGAGGGAATATGGCATATCAGAGCGAAGCGCAGCTTGAGAAGCAACTCATATCGCAGTTGATCGGGGAACTCTGCGCACTCCAGATGAAAGACATTGATCTAACTGCAAAGACGCTAACCGTTGGCAGGACCATCCAACGCATCTACGATGCGAAAAGCGGAAAGACTCGTCTGCACATCGGCCCGCCCAAGACGGCCACCTCGGAGCGCACGATCCCGCTTCCGTCAATGCTGGCCATTCCGCTCGGCAAGTTCATCACGGACAATCCCGACCATTATTTCCTTACGGGGAAGGGCAAGCCCACAGAGCCGCGCACCTATCGGCAGTTCTTCGCACGGTTCCTGAAGAAGCACGGTCTGGCGAAGATGCGCTTCCACGAAGTTCGGCACACATTCGCCGTCCGAGCGATGGAGATCCCCGAATTCGACATCAAGTCGCTTTCGGAAATCCTCGGCCACAAGAACGTGTCCTTTACCCTCAACGTCTATGGTCGCGCAAACCTCCAGCAGAAGACCCGTTGCATGAACCTCCTGAACGACTTGCTGTAGTTGGCGTAGGCTTACTTGGGGTGACTTCCCAAAGTAAATGCGACTAATTCTGTGCCTTTACGGCACATGGTCGCATTTAGTTCTTCCGAATGTGCATTTAGTTGTTCCGAAAGATGCCTCTTGCCCCGTCCGGGGAGACGGTTTGGTCCGCCGCGAGGCCGTTTCGAGGCAAAGTTCCCCCAACCCGTGCGCACCATGTTTTTTCGGAACAAGTAGATGCGACCGGTCTGCGCCGTCCGTTCGGGAAGCGCGCCTATGGCCTGTCCGCTACCTCTTTTCGGATGCTTCGCCGTCCCTCCGCGAGACGCTTTCCTTCACCTTGACCCCGATGCCCAGGAGGGATGGCTTGAGGGTGACGTCGTTGGCCGCGATCCGCGATATTCCGAAGAGCGAGGCAATCTCCTCGCCCTGCTCGGCCGTGAAGAGGTCGTAGGGCGTCTTGTCCCCGAGGCCCTTGCGGACGTAGGAGTTGACGTGCGACATCATCAGCAAGACGTCGTCTTGGCAGAGGCCGTCGAACGGTGTCGGCTCCGTGTAGGCCGTGCCCTTCGGCAGGACGAGGCGGATGAACTCGTGGTTGCGTTCGGCGTGCGCCTTCTGGCAGGGGGCGTAGGCGTTGCAGTAGAACACGAAGGTGAGCCTGCCGCCGTCGGCGTCGGACTCGATCCTGGCAGGGGTGGAGAACTCGGTGCCGTTGTCCGTGAGGATGACCGGGAAGAGGCGCGCGAACACCTCGCGCCAGCCGTCCTCCCCGTAGCGCTCCCTCAGCGTGGCGACGATGGCCTCGAACCCCCCCAGCACGCACTCGCTCGTCTTCGCGTCGACGAGGAATGCCAGCATGAAGTTGAACGGGTTGAAGGCGAGCGTCAGCAGGACCTTCCCGCCCTTGACGCCCTCGACGGTGTCCATCTCCACGACGCGCACGCCGGGATGCTCCCCGATGAACTTCAGGTAGTCCTCCCAGGTCCTGCCGACGCGGCACGTCTTGTCCACCCTGTGCTCGACGCCCTTGCCCTTGCGCGGCTTGAGCGCGCAGGCGCGCGGCAGGTCCCCGCGCTTCGTCGAGAGCAGCCCCGCGTTCACGTACCGGTAGGCCGTCTTGAGCGAGAACACGAAGCGGTCCGGGTTGTTGGCCATCGCCGCGTGGATGGACTGCCCCTTCGCGGTGAGGTCGCGCAGCAGTCCGGCCCTTGACGGTGATTGCCTTTCCTGTTGGGAACAACTCAATGCCGCCGATCGCATCCCCCCGCTTGGGAACAAGTGGATGCGACTACCCCAGTCGCATTGAGTTTGGGAAGAAACATAATAAAATCCACTTTACTGAATCGCCAATATATGATATCTTTTTGTACCAAAAAAGCAAAAGAGAGGTTTACTTTTTAAGGTCGAAGTGCTCGAACAGTTCGGCTGGAAAGGAATTGATGTCGTGGCAGACCTAACAGAAAAGACGCTTGCGACCGATCGCAAATACACCGGGAAGATCATCAGCGTTGATCTTCTCGATATTGAACTGCCCGATGGGCGCAAGGCGAAGAGAGAAGTGATCCGCCACGGGAATGCGGTGGCGATTCTTGCCCGCCGTCCTGACGGGAAGTTCGTGTTCGTGAAGCAGTATCGCAAGGCTGCGGAAGAGGCGCTTGTCGAGGTAATCGCCGGCGGACTTGAGCCGGGCGAAGACCCGATAGAGGGCGCGAGGCGCGAAACCGCCGAGGAGACTGGCTACGAGGTGACGAGCATCAAGTTCCTCACGACGATTATCTGTACGCCCGGTTACTGCGAGGAGCGTATTCACCTCTACTTCGCGGAGCTTTCCGAAACGGCGCACGCTCAAGACCAGGATCCGGACGAGAACGTCTACCCCGTCGTCCTCTCCGAGACGGAGGTTGAGGACAGTATCCGCAACGGTACTATCTTCGATTCCAAGACGCTCTCCGCCTGGCTTTGCTGGAAGATTACGAGGTGAATGCCGTCCTGTTTTGCAAAAAAGAAAAGGAAATCCCCATGTCCACAGAAATGACAAAAGAGGAACTTGACAGCAAGTTCAACCAAGAATACGAAAAGGCGAAGGCCCAGTATTGCAAGAAGCCCAACATTCTCGTCTGCGGATATACCGGCAGCGGTAAGACGTCGTTGACCAAGACCATTCTCGGGGACGTCGTGCCCGCAGAGGCCGTCGGCGAGGGGCGCCCCAAGACGATGGATTACTGCCATTACGAGAACGACGTCGTGTCGATCTGGGACTCGCAGGGCCTGGAGCTCGGCGAGACGGAAGCCGCGTTCATGGAGAAAACGAGGGAGTTCATCAGGTCCCGCGTGACGGACATGGACGTCGACAAGCACATCCACCTCGTCTGGTACACCATCCAGGGCCCGGGCGCCCGCGTGACGGATTGCGACCTCGCGCTGATCAAGGAGATTTTCCCGACCAAGGACCTGATCGTGGTCATCACCAAGAGCGACATCACGCGTCCGTCCCAGAAAGAGGCGCTCAAACGCGTCCTCATGGAGAACGGCGTGTCCGAAGATCGGATCGTGTTCACGTCCGACGAGGAAGGGGAGTCGATCGGGTGCAAGGAACTGGTGGACCTGTCCCTCGAGATGTTGCCGGAAGCCTACCGCGACGCCTTCGCCTTCGCCCAGAACATCAACCGTGAACGTAAGAAGCAGGCGGTGCTGGAGAAGGCCGGCAAGGCGAAGGCGATCATCGTAGCCGCCACGACGGCCGCCGGCGCCGCCGGCGCCGTGCCGATTCCCCTGTCCGACGCCGCCGTCATCACCCCGATCCAGGTGACGATGATCGCGAGCCTGGCGGCGTTGTACGGGCTGAACGGCAAGGAGATCACGGTCGCGGCGATGCCTTTCATCGCGCGCGCCGTGGGCACGATGACCGCATCCAGTCTGCTCAAGTTGATTCCCGGCCTCGGGAGCGTCGTCAATGCGTCGGTCGCCATCCTCCTGACGGGGGCGATGGGCTGGTTCGTGCAGACGCAGTTCGAGAAGCTGGCCATCGCGAAGGCGCTGGGCGAACCGCCGCCGGACGTCAAGTTCAACTTCGATCTGTTCAGGAGTTTCTTGGACAATTACAAAGCGAAGAATGACCGGGGATGACATGGCAGGCAGCGCATATAAGCCGGTCGTGCTCGTGTGCGGCAAGACCGGCGCGGGCAAGACAAGTCTCATCCAGGCCGTGACGGGCACGGACGTGGTACCGGACTCGGCGATCGGCGAGAGCGGCCGTCCCGAGACGCGCGGGTTTTCCGTGTATGAGACGGAGGTCGCCACGTTCGTGGACGCCGAGGGCATGGAGCCGGGACGCGAGACGGTCGACGAATACCGCAAGTTCCTGATGGGCGAGCTGGTCGGGCGGATTTCGTCCGGCGCGACCGACGCCATCGTGACTGCGGTCTGGTACTGCATCGACGGATCGGGCGCGCGCGTCCAGTCCGCCGACAAGGAGCTCGTCTCGGCATTCGGGGACAAGACGGTCCTGGTCGTGACGAAGTGCGAGACCATGCGCAAGTCGCAGTTCGAGACGATGGGGAAGGCGCTGGCATCCCTCATGCCGGACGATCGGGTGATCATGGTGTCCAGCGTGACGAAGGCCGGACTCTGCAAACTCGTCGACAGAACGCATGTGTTGGCCGTGCTGAACTCCCCGGAGGCGCAGAAGCGCACGTTCGAGGCGGAATGGAACGGATACTACGCAAGTCGCCAGAGGCGCTGGCGCACGGCCTGCGACGAAGAGGCCGATTCGTACATCCGCTGGGGCGCCGGGCGCAGTTTCGCCATCGCGCTGCCGTGCGTGGTCCCGCTTTCTGACATGATCCCGCTCAGCCTCAACGAGGCGTACATGATCATGCGGATCGGGTCCGTCTACGGCGAGACGGTCGGGAAGAACGTCATCGGCATGATTACGGGTGTCGCGGCCGGTTCCTTTTTCGGCAAGTTTGTCGCCACGATGTTGCCGCCGGGATTCAAGAGTGTCGTGGCGGCCAGCGTCACCTACGGTCTGGGGAAAGCCGCCAAGGCGTATTTCAGTTCTGGGAAGAAGCTCTCGAAGAACGCTTTACGAGAAGAGTTCCTGAAGGCGAAGAAGGAGGGGAAGTCCCGGAAGTGGAAGGCGATCGAAGCCGCGGAGGAGTGACGAGGCGTCTTACTTGCGCACGAGTTCGTGCGGGGCGAGAGTGAGGGTGGTCGTCCTATCCGTGCCGTAGACGCGGTAGACGACCTTCTGCTCGCGGTCCGTCAGGTTGGCCGCCAGCAGCACGATCTGGCCGTCCGCCGTGCGCCACCAGTTGCCGCGCACGTCCGCCATCGTGGCGAACTTGCTGGGCGGCAGCTTGTAGGCGGGGTCGTAGAGGCTGTGGTGCGGACGCCGACCGAGCCATTCGTACGTCGCCTCGCCAACAGGTGAGACGAAGCGCAGCTCGTCGAGCAGGTTGCCGTAGGCGAGCGCGTCGAGGTTCGCCTGGCGGAACGCGCAGAGCTGGTTGAGGATTGCGCACTTGTCCGGCTTGTCGAGGATGTCGGGCAGGAACCAGCCGAGCGCGTTGCCCCAGAGGAGCTCGCGCGTCTGGAGCGCGCGGAACGCCGCCGGGTCGTCGTCGTTGTTCTCCGGACTGCAGAAGTAGGTCGTGTAGCCGGAGTAGACGGCGTTGTGGAAGGGGAGGTCGTTCGGCGAGCGCACGACGACCTGCAGGTAGCCGTCCACCATGTCGAGGCACATCTCGCCCGATCCCTCGGTCGTGATGAACGCGCCCTTGGCGTTCCACGCTTTGTGGATCGGTTCCATCATCTCCGCGTAGCCGTCGCGCCACCATTTGCCGCCGCCGAGCGGATGCCCGTGTGCGGGATCGTAGCAGGGGATGCCCGGCGCCGCGCCGATCTGGTCGATGAAGATCGACTTCGCGCCCAGCTCGTCGAGGATGCGTCCGGTGAAGGTCCGCACCACCTTCTGCCATGGCGCGCACGTGGGGCACATCACGGCGAGGGGCGCGGTGAGGCGTCCGTACTTCTCCACGTAGCGCGTGTCGTTCTGCCGTAGGACGGCGTAGGGTTCGGCGAGGATGAAGCCGCTCGTGGGGGCCGACCAGAGGCGGCCGTTCACGTAGGGCATCGGCTCCTGCCCCTGCGATTCGCAGTACGCAATGCATTCCTTCGTGCCGGGTTGGTCGGGGTAGTTCACGTCGTGGCCCGAATGCTGCCAGAGGTGCCAGTGGAGGCCGGTGGAGAAGTTGGGGAAGATCGCTTTGGCGCGCGTGAGGACGTTGGACGCCACGTCGGGATAGCCGTGGATGTTGATCCAGAGCGGAATCTCGCAGAGTCGGCGGGGGTAGTCGGGGATGTCCTTGATAGGGCCGCGCGCGGCCCACTTCTGTTTGAGCGCGTAGGCTCGGTAGCGGTTTGCGAGGCTCCACCAGTCGCCCTTGAGCGGCGCGAGCACCACGGGGTAGCGCGGTCCCTCGGCGGCCTTGCCCGGCACGCCGGCGTTTTCGACCGTCGTCTCGTAGCAGGCGTTCTGCTCGCCCTCCACGAGGAGGTTCTTGATGCGGGCTTCGGGGTCTTCGGGGACGAAGTAGAGTCCGTCCGTGCCAAGGAAGAACCCGGCGATCATCGGACAGTAGCCGAGGTAGGCGCGGCGGAAGGGACGCGGCTGGGCGGAGCGCTTCGGGAAGAGCTGCGCACCGTGGTCGTTCGCGGGCAGCACCACGTCGCCCGCGCCGTCGGGGGTGATGCGGTTGAGGCGCGGGAAGGCAGTCGTGATGAGCGCCCATTTCCGCGAGCGGTTTGCGAAGGAGATCCACCAGGCCTGGGAACCGTCAGGCCGCTTGTCGATCGTGACGGTGGCGTCCAGCACGCCGCGTTCGCCGCCGAGCGGCACGTCGCGCCAGATGAGCGTGATCGCGGCGTCCGTCTCGGCGCGTTCGCACATGGCGGCCTCGTTTGCACGCGCCGTCACGCGTTTCGCGCGGTTCGTGCCATCGGAGAACTCAGCCGTCCAGAGGTCGCCGCCGCCGGTCGCGAACGTGGCCGCGCCGATCTGGACGCCCCGTAGCACATTGCGTTCGTCGAACGAGACGCGCATTTCCGCGTTGCCGTCCGCTGCCGCACCACAGAGCGCCAGAGCTCCAATTGCGAGCGCCGACAGTGTTTTCGTTTTTTTCATCTTCATGTTGAGTCTGTTGATTTGCCGGTGAACGTGGACATCGTGGCCTCGCCTTTTTCGGAGATGCCGCGGGCGGCGAAGACCGCGCCGATTGTGAGGAAGAGGATCTTGATGTCGAGCCAAAGGGAACGGTGGTCGACGTACCAGACGTCATGCGCGAAACGCGCCTCCCATTCGAGGGCGTTACGGCCGTGGACCTGTGCCCAGCCCGTGATGCCGGGGCGCACCTCGTGCCGGCGCATCTGCTCGGGCGTGTAGCGCGGGAGGTAGCGCGTGGGGAGGGGACGCGGCCCGACGAGGGACATCTTCCCCGCGAGGACGAGGAACAGTTCCGGCAGCTCGTCGAGGGAACTTGCGCGCAGGAAGCGTCCAAAGCGCCCCAGTCGCTCCGCGTCGGTTCCCGCGCCGGTGCGCATCGTGCGGAACTTCACGATGCGGAACGGGCGTCCGTGGAGCCCCGCGCGCGTCTGCACGAAGAACACGGGACGTCCCTCCACGAGCAGCACCGCGAGGGCGGTGAGCGCGAGGACCGGCAGCCACAGCGGCGCGGCCAGCAGCACGAGGATGATGTCAAAGGCACGCTTCAATGCGCACAAGGTCCTTTCGGGTGAGTCCGGCGCCGGACGGCAGGCAGAGCCCGCGATTGAAGAGGTCCTCCGCCACGGCCCCGCCGTAGGTTCGGCACTTCCGGAAGGCGGGCTGGAGGTGGAGGGGCTTCCAGACGGGACGCGCCTCGATGTTGGCGGCAGCGAGGCGCGCGGCCACGGCGTCGCGCGCGGTCTGCGTCGGGAAGGTGAACACGCTCAACCAGCGCGTCGACTCCTCGGGCGCGTCGCACGGGAAGGGAACGGCGCCGAGTTCGGGGCGCGCGGCGAAGGCCTTCTCGTAGAACGCGAAGATGCGCCGCTTGCGTCGGATGATTGCGGGCAGGCGGTCGAGCTGCGCGCAGCCGAGCGCGCCGAGGAGGTTGCTCATCCGGTAGTTGAAGCCGATTTCGCGGTGTTCGTACCATGGCACGGGCTCGCGCGCCTGCTGGGCGCGCCAGCGGGCGCGGGCGACGATTTCGGGGTCGCGCGAGAGGACGGCGCCGCCGCCGGAGGTTGTGATGATCTTGTTGCCGTTGAACGAGTAGACGGCGGCGAGGCCGGCGTGTCCGGCGGGGCGTCCCTTGTATGTGGCGCCCACGGCCTCGGCGGCGTCGACGATGAGCGGCACGTCGTGTTCGGCACAGAGCGCCTCGAGGGCGTCGTAGTCGCAGCACTGTCCGTAGAGGTCGGCGGCGATCACGCACTTGGGGCGGGAGGCCCGCAGGGCGCGCCGCAGGAGCGGGAGGGAGATGAGGCCGGTGGCGGGGTCGGAGTCCACGAACACGGGCGTGGCGCCGCGGTGGACGGCGGGGCCGACGGTGGCGACGAAGGTGAGCGAGGAGGCGACTACGCGGTCGCCGGGGCCGACGTCCAGCTCGGCCATGAGGAGGTCGAGCGCGGCTGTGCCGGAGGCGACGGCGGCGGCGTGCTGTCCGGCGAGCGCGCCGAGTCGGCGGTCGAACGCGTCGACCATCGGACCGCACGGCGCGATGTAGCCGCTCGCGAACGCGCGGCGCATGGCCGCGCGCTCCGGCTCGCCCGTCCAGGGCGGCGAGAGGTAGATGCGTGATGGCGCATGGTTTGTCATGGCGCGGATAGTATACTAGATTTTCGGTGGGAAGGGGTGAGAAATGTGAGTGGCGTGGAATTGCCACGCGTCCCACTTCTCCCACCTCCCTCACCTTGTGCTATAATATCCGCGTTGGCCGAATTGTGACATTCGGGTGACAAGAATCTCTCGGATAAGTGTTTTACTATTGCCATGACAAACACGGAAGATATTTTCGACTTGTCGCGCCGCACGTTCATCGGCGGCACGGCGGCCTTCGCGGGCCTGTCGCTCCTCGGGGCGCAGCCGCAGAAACAGAAGGGCAAGGTTCCGGCAAAGGGCAAGGGCAAAGCCCAGCCACCGGCTCCGGAGCCGCCGCAGAGCGCGGCATGGGAGACGCCGTCGGGCGACGCCACGCCGGCCGTGCTCGTGCGCCGTCTCTTCCTCGACCTCGCCGGTCGCATCCCGACCGTCGCGGAGGCGAAGGAGTTCGTCAATTCCAAGGACGCGTCCAAGCGCCTCAAGCTTGTCGAGAAGCTCCTGGACGCCGACTCCTTTGCGGACTACTGGAGCATGCGCTTCTGCGACATCCTGCGCGTGAAGAGCGAGTTCCCGATCAACCTTTGGCCGAACGCGGTGTACGTGTACCACCGGCGCATTCGCTCGTTCGTGAAGGACGACGAGCCGTGGGACGCGTTCACGCGCGCACTGCTCACCTCCTCCGGCAGCGACTTCCGGGATGCGGAAGCCAACTTCTTCCGCGCCACGGCGCGCCGCACGCCGGAGGGCATGGCCGAGGTCGCCGCGCTCACGTTCCTCGGCGAGGAGTACGCCGAGCTGCCGGAGGCGAAACAGAAGGAGTACGCGAAGTACTTCGGCCGCGTGCGCGTGAAGAACACGCGCGAGTGGAAGGAGGAGATCGTCTACCTCGATCCGTCCGACCCGTCCGGTCCCACGCCCGCGGCGTTCGCGGACTACCTGCTCGGCCCGGCGCGCGAAAAGTTCGCTTCGGCGTTCGTGCAGCGCGTGGACTGGTGGATGCTCGGCTTGGAAAAGCCGCTTCCCGAACACGTCGAGATCTTCAAGAAGAACGGGTTCCGTCTCAAGCCGCTCGTGCGCGCGATCGCGCTTTCCAAGGCGTACGGGCGCGGTTCCGTGACGGGCGGGTTCCCCTGCCGGCGGATCGACGCGGAGGTGCTGGACGACATGCTCTGCGACCTCACGGGCGCGAAGCGCGACTTCCAGTCCATCGCCCCGGAGCCGTTCACGTTCCTGCCGCCGGAGCGGCGGAGCATCCTGATCGAGGACGGCTCCATCACGAGCGCGTTCCTGCTCCTCTTCGGGCGCCCCGCGCGCGACTCGGGCCACCTCTCCGAACGGCACAACGAGGTCACGGCGAAGCAGCGCCTCTTCCTGTACAACTCCGGCAAGCTGTTCCAGCAGATCGGGCGCATCACGGACAGCAGGGGTTTCCGCAACCGCGCCATGCGCGACATCGTGCACGACCTCTACTGGCGGTTCCTGTCGCGTCCGGCGTCGCCGTCCGAGGAGAAGATGCTCCTCGCGCACTTCAACGGGCTGCCGAAGGGCAACGAGAAGTGGCGGTTCCCGAAGGACGTGGCGTGGTCGCTCCTGAACACGCGCGAATTCCTGTACCAGCACTGAGGAGGCGGAAAGATGTCTGCGAAAAGCGTAATTGAACTGTGGCTCTGGGGAGGTCCCTCCCAGCTCGAGACGTTCGACCCGAAGCCGAACGCCTCGCCCGACTACAACAACGGCCTCAAGGCGATCGACACGGTCGTGCCCGGCATGCAGGTGCACGAGTGGTGGCCGAACCTCGCGAAGTGCACGAACCTCTGCTCGTTCATCCGCTCGATGACCCATCCGCACTTCGGGCACGAGACGGCCACGTACCTCATGCAGACGGGACGCAATCCCGGCGGCGGCGACGTGTATCCCGCGATCGGCGCCGTCGTGGCGATGATGAAGTCGAAGACGTACTCCGGCGACCTGCCGCCGTTCGTGATCCTCACCGGCGCGAAGGGGCGCTTCAGCGAGGTGGGCTTCCTCGGCGACCAGTACGCCCCGCTCGTGACGGGCGGCAACCCGAACACGCAGAAGTTCGTCGTGGACGGCTTCGTGCCGCCGGGCGGCCTCTCGCAGAAGGAGATCGAGCGCCGGTTCGACCTGCTCTCGCGCATCGACAACTTCGGAAAGCCCGAGGCCTTCGGCGAATTCATCGAGACGGGCAAGAAGGCCCGCCACGTGATCGAGGGCGGCGCGGCGCGCACGTTCGACCTCTCGCAGGAGACGAACGAGATGCGCGACCGCTACGGGCGCACGTGGATCGGCCAGTCCCTCCTCGCGGCGCGCCGCCTCGTGGAGTTCGGCGTGCCGTACATCACCGTGAACATGAGCGGGTGGGATTCCCACAAGCGCCACTTCGAGACGATGAAGCAGCGCACGGCGGACACCGACAAGGCCATCGCCGCGCTCCTCTGCGACCTGCACGAGCGCAAGCTGCTGGACCAGACGATCCTCTGGGTGAGCGGCGAGTTCGGCCGCACCACGAAGGTCGACCGCGACCCGCCCTGGAACGGCGGCCGCAACCACTACCCGCGCTGCTTCTCCGCCCTCGTGGCGGGCGGCGGGTTCCGCGGCGGCTGCGTGGTGGGCGAGAGTGACGAGACGGCCTCCAAGGTCGTCAAGCGTCCTGTCTCGCCCGTCGATTTCCTCGGTTCCATCTACGAGCTGTGCGGCATCGACCCCGACGGTCCGATGCCGAACAACGTCGGCAAGAAACTCACCATTCTGCCGCCTGAGTCGTCGGAAGGCCGCCTCCGGGAAATCTACGCATAATGGGTGCCCGCATGAAAAAGGCGATTCTCATCCTCCTGGCCGCGGCGGCCGCGTATGCGCAGGGAGCCGATCCGTACGTGGGCTACATCTACCCGTGCGGGATCCAGGCCGGTACCACGAACCGCCTCGTCGTGGGCGGGCAGTTCCTGTGGGGCGTGCGCACGGGCGCCGTCTCGGGTGGCGGCGTGAAGATCATCGACGTGGAGCTCGTGCCAGGCTTCCCGCCTCCGACCGGCAGCCAGTTCCGCTACCTCGCCAAGTGGCTTGACGCCATCGCGAAGGGCGACCGTACGGAGCCGCCGCTTCCGACGGATCCCAACGCGCGCGTGGACGAATGGCGCTCGAACCGCTGGTGGCGCGTCTTGGGCACGCTCGACGAGCAGAAGCTCTCGATCGTCGCGCGCGCCATGTACATCCGGCCCAACGCACTGCAGATGTCGCCGTCGCTCAACCAACGCCTGCTCGTAACCGTGGCGGTGGACGCCAACGCCGCCCCCGGCGCGCGCGAGTTCCGCGTGTTCGCGCCGAACGGGATGTCCGCGCCGCGTCCGCTGCTCGTCACTTCCGCGCCGCACGAAGAGGAGGCGCGCTGGGCGCCGTCCCACCGTCCGCTTCCGCCCGCCCCCGCCGTCACGAACCTCCCGTGCGTCCTTGACGGGCAGATCATGCCCGGCCAGACGGACACGTGGACGCTCCATCTGCAGAAGGGACGCACCGTCACGCTGCGCTCGAGGTGGCCTTCGCGGACGACAACTTCTACCATCCCGACCCCGTACTCGTGTTCACGCCGCCGGCGGACGGCGACTACAAGCTCGAGGTCCACGACTTGCTCTACCGCGGACGCGATGACTTCGTCTACTCCATCACCGTCGAGGCGGGCGCGCATCCCGTGAACCCGCGCCACGTGAGCCTCTGGCCGAACCCCGTGCCGCAGCCTCCGCCGGACGCGAAGAGCACCGTGTTCGCGGGCACCGTCGCCTGCGCGGGCGCTTCGAGCGAGCATGTCTTCGAGGTGAAGGAGCCTGGCGAGTACGTGTTCGACGTCCTCGCGCGCCGCGCCGGCTCGCCGCTCGACGCGCGGCTAAGCGTGATCGGCCCTGCGGGCGGCCAGCCCGTCGCCGTGTTCACGGACACCACGAATCTCGTCTTCCGCGGTTCGCTCATCCAGGGCGAGTGCGACCCCGTGGGCACGTGCCGTCTCGCGGCAGGGACGTACCGCCTCCGAATCGAAGACGAGGCGGGGAAGGGTGGACCGGAATGGTCGTACACGCTCCGCGTGTACCGTCCCGCACCCTCCTTCGAGGTGTGGACGGCCAAATCCTCCTTCGCGTTCCGCGCGTGGAGCGGCTCGCCCGCCATGAAAGTGTTCGTGGTGCGCAAGGGCGGTTTCAACGGTCCCGTGAAACTGCTGGCCCGCAGAACGTGAGGGAGCTCCAGTTCAGCGCCTCGGCGCAGATCAACGGGAAGACGCAGACGGTGCGCATCCAGCCGGCGGACGAGTACAACCAGGCTTTCGCCTGGGACCATCTCCTGCCGGCGCATGCGTTCGACGTGCGTACCTGGCCGAATCCGAACGCCTGGAAGAACGTGAAGAAGCCCGCTCCGCCGCCCAAGCCGAAGCCGAAGGCAGCACCGCCGGCTAAGCCTGGGGACAAGCCGAAGGTTGCGCCATCGGCTAAGCCTGCGGACAAGCCGAAGGCGGCACCGCCGGCTAAGCCCGCGGACAAGCCGAAGGCAGCACCGCCGGCTAAGCCCGCGGACAAGCCGAAAGACACGCCCAAGCCGCCTGAAGGCAAAGCTCAAGAAAAGAAGAAATGAAGGGCCGTGTGAAAAAAGTCATTCTCATCCTCCTGGTCGCCGGGAGCGCGTGGGTGCACGCCGATCCGTACGTGGGCTACATCTACCCGTGCGGCATCCAGGCCGGCATGACGAATCGACTCATCGTGGGAGGTCAGGGCCTTGCGGGCGTGCGAGACGCCGTCGTGTCCGGCGAAGGTGTGGAGGTGCTGTCCATCGAGATGGTGCCGAGATTCCCGCCGGCGGGCGGCAGCCAGTTCCGCTACCTCGCGAAGTGGCTCGACGGCATTGCGCGGGGCGACCGCACCGCGCCGCCGATTCCGACGAATCCAAAGGCCCGCGTGGACGAGTGGCGCTCCAACAGGTGGTGGCGGGTCCTCGGCGAACTTGACGAACAGAAGCTCTCAATCGTCGAGCGTGCGCTCTATATCCGCCGTAACCCGCTGCAGGCTTCGCCGTCGCTGAACCAGAGCATGCTCGTGACTGTGGCGGTTGCACCAGACGCGCAGCCCGGCGCGCGTGAGTTCCGTGTGCTCGGGCAGAACGGGATGTCCGCGCCGCGACCGTTCATCGTCTCCGCGGCGCCGCGCGAGGCGGAGGCGCTCTGGGCGCCGAAACACCGTCCGCGCCCCCCTGCCCCCGCCGTCACGAACCTGCCGTACGTGCTCGACGGGCAGATCATGCCGGGCGAGACGGACACGTGGACACTCCACCTGCAGAGACGCCGTGCCGGGGTTCTTCAACCCCGCGCTCCGCATCGTGGACGCCGACGGCGCCGAGGTGGCCTTTGCGGACGATAACTTCTACCACCCCGACCCCGTTCTCGTGTTCACGCCGCCGGCGGACGGCGACTACAAGCTGGAGGTTCACGACCTGCTCTACCGCGGACGTGCGGACTTCGTCTATGCCATCACCGTGGAGGCGGGCGCGCATCCGGTGGATCCGCGTAGTGTGAGCCTGTGGCCGAATCCCGTGCCGCAGCCTCCGCCGGACGTGCCATGTACCACGTTCACGGGCGCTGTCGACCGTCCTGGTGCACCGAGCGACCATGTCTTCGAGGTGAAGGAACCCGGCGAGTACGTGTTCGACGTGCTCGCGCGCCGCATCGGCTCGCCGCTCGACGCGCGCCTAAGCGTGCTCGGTCCCGGGGAAGGAAAGCCCCTCGCCGAGTTCACGGACACCACGAACCTCGTCTTCCGCGGCTCGCTCATCCAGGGCGAGTGCGATCCGGTGGGCACGTGCCGCCTCGCGGCGGGCACGTACCGCCTGCGCGTGGAGGACGAGGCGGGGAAGGGCGGCCCGGAATGGTCGTACACGCTGCGCGTGCATCGTCCCGCGCCCTCGTTCGAGGTGTGGACGGCTAAGTCGTCCTTCGCCTTCCGAGCCAGGAGCAGCTCATCCCAGATGAAGGTGTTCGTGGTGCGCAGCGGCGGGTTCGACGGCCCCGTGGAGCTGGACGAGACGCCGGACTTCCGTTTCGCGCCGGCCGTCATCCCTGCAGGCACGAACATGCTCAAGGTTGCGCTCGTCTCGAAGAGTCGCGCCTCGCAATCCGTGCAGGAGCAGCAGTTCACGGCCTCGGCGCAGATCAACGGGAAAACGCAGACGGTGCGCATCCAACCGGCTGACGAATACAACCAGGCCTTCGCCTGGGACCACCTCCTGCCGACGCATGCCTTCGACGTGCGCACCTGGCCGAGGCCGAATGCCGGGGAGAGGCCCCGGGACAGGAGGAACGACAGGCGCAACCGGCCGAACGGCAAAAAGAGGGACAAGAAAAAATGAGAATCGTACTCGCATGCATTTGCGCCGCGCTCCTTGCGGGGAATTCGCTCGCGCAGAGATCCAATCGGCCCACCGAGCGGCGTCCGCCGCGCGAGCAGAAAGTCGTGGACGATTTCAAGGGACCGCAACATCTGGCCCTGGTCATCGACTGTTCCTCGCAGAACAAGCGCGCGTTCGAGCGCACGATCCGCCAGGCCACGCGAGCCGTCGAACGCCTGACCGAGAAGGACACCGTGTCGATCGTCGTGTTCGACGATACGGCCGAGCTTCTTCTCCCCGCGACGTCGGCGGCCGACAAGGCGCCGATCCTCGCGAAGCTCCAGGACTTGAAGCCAAAGGGCATGAAGGCCCTGTTCGCGGGCATTTGCAAGGGCGCCGAGGAAGTGCGCCGGAACAAGTCGGACGAACAGGCGAAGCGCGTGATGGTGTTGTCTGGAGGAGGCCCCGGCCCATTGATCGGCCCCGGCGCGCCGGACGACGTCCGCACGCTGACGGAGTCGCTGCGCAAGGAGAACATATCGCTCGTCCAGCCGCAGTTCGGACACGGTCCGGGCGGTTCGCGCGGGGAGCATCCCCGCCGTCGCCAGGGCGAGAAGGGCGGTGGCGCGAAGCGCGTTGAATGAACCGTGACCTGAGATTTTATTTTCTGGTGATCGGCCTCCCGGCGTTTCTCCTCGCGCTCGGGGGGTTGCGCCTGTTGAACGTCGAGAGCTCGCGCGCCTACACGCTCGGGCGCGATGCGCTGCAGGCGAAGGCGACGCTCGCGGCCGCCGACGTGCGCCGCCGCATCCGCGAACACGTGGAGGGCGTGCGCGAGCGCGCGGAGCAGCTGCCGGAGTGGACGGAGGAGTCGTTTGCGGCGTTCATCAAGACGGAGCCGCTCGTGCACGCCATCTCGGTGGCGCCGCGTCCGAAGGGCGACGCCCCGGGGCGGTGGCGCGTGCACGTGGAGCTGGAGCATCTGGCCGTCCTGGCGCGCGTGCCGGGCTGGCTGGAGGAAAACGGCGCCGAATCCAGCGAAGAGGAAGAGGGGGAACGCGCCACCACCGTGGAGGTGCGCGGCACGGACGGACAGCTGCTCGTCCCTTCGCCTTCACGCCTTCGCGGCGGGTTCTTCGCGTACGCTTCGCTTGGGCCGGAATTGCCGGGCGTGCGCGTGGGCGTGGCGTGGCGCGCGGGCCGCGAACTCGCGGCGCAGGCGCGTTTCCGCATTTGGTTCATCGGCTCCACCGTGTTGGTGCTCCTGCTCGGAACCTTGCTCGCGGGCGGCATCCTGCTCGTGCGGGCCGCGCGTCGCGCGCGTCTCGAGGCGCGGCGCGAGACGGATTTCACGGCCAACGTGTCGCACGAGTTCAAGACGCCCCTCACCGGCATCCGCCTCGCCGCCGAGTTCGCGCAGGAACACGCCGCCGACGACCTCACGCGCCAGGCGCTGCAGGACGTGCTGGACGGCACGGCGCGCCTGTCGCACCTCGTCTCGGACGTGCTGGACTACGGACGCCTCGCCGACGGCAAGCCGCTTCCCACCGAACCGGAGGATCTCGGCGACGGCGTGGTCGCCGAGGTGAATCACGCCGCGCTCCGGCACATCGTCGAGAATCTCGAGGACAATGCCGCGAAGTACGCGCCGGGGGCGCCGACGGAACGACGCGTGCGCGCCGATGAGCAGTGGGCGTACCTCGACGTGATGGACCGCGGACCGGGGATGTCCGCCGAGGAGCGCGCGAAGGCGTTCGACCGCTTTTGGCGCGCCGACAACTCGACATCCCGCTCGACGGGCGGATGCGGACTCGGACTTTCAATTGCGCGCCTGCTGGCGCGCGCCCAGGGCGGCGACCTCACCGTATCGCCGCGCGAAGGTGGTGGATGCGTGTTTACGGTTAAGATGAAGAAAGTAGTTGAAAATGGCTGACATCCTGATTGCAGAGGACGACGCGCGCATTCGCCTGTACGTGGCGGCGGCGCTGAAGGAGGCGGGGCACACCACGCGTACGGCGGCGGACGGCGTGGCCGCGCTCGCCGCCTACAGGGAACGGCGTCCGGACCTGCTCGTGCTGGACCTCATGATGCCGCGCAAGAGCGGCTTCGACGTGTGCGAGGAGCTGCGCAAGAGCGACGAGTCGCTGCCAATCCTCATTTTGACGGCGAAGGATGCGGAGTCGGACAAGATCCTCGCCTTTGGTCTCGGGGCCGACGACTACATGACGAAGCCGTTCAGCATGGGCGAGCTCAAGGTGCGCATCGCGGCGATCCTGCGCCGGGCGCGTCTCGGCGAGACGGCCGGAAGGGTGGAGGACGTGTTCAAGTTCGTCACCTGGAAGGTGGATGCCGCCAAGTTCGCGTTGATCGCGGGAGACGGCGCTCAGACGCCGCTCACGTCGCTGGAGCTGGGCATCCTGCGCCTTCTGGCCGCTCATCCCGGCGAGGTAATCGGGCGCGAGCGCTTCTTGAACGAGCTGTGGGGGGTGTCCTACTACGGCACCACGCGCACGCTCGACTCGCGCATGGCCACGCTCCGTCGCAAGCTCGGCCCGGACGGCGCCTACATCGAGACGCAGCGCGGCCTCGGCTATCGCTTCAATCCGCCGCCGGAAGACAAGAAATGAAACACGGGCGGACAATTGCGGCGCTTCTCGCGCTGGTGGCGTCAACTGCGTCGGCGGCGCCCGTTGTCTCGGAAATCCCGCTTCTGCCGGGTGAGTGCTGGTGGGGCGGCGGTGGCGGCGACGGACACAACCAGCCGTACGGCATCGGCGATTCGAAGCGCGTCAACCTCCGGACGCACGGCAACACGTCCGCACCGCTCCTCATCTCAAGCTGCGGACGCTACGTGTGGAGCGAGAAGCCGTTCGGCTATGTGTTCACGGGCGGCAAGCTCGTACTCGACTCGGACGTTGAGAAGATCGTCCCGGTTGAGGCCGGCAAAACGCTGAAGGACGCCTATCTCGCCGCCGCGAAGGTGCATTTCCGCTTCGACGGCCGTACGCCGCCGGACGTGTTCTTCTCGCTCCCGCAGTGGAACAACTGGATCGAGATATTTCTGCACGGCATGGACCAGAAGGCGGCCGACGACTACACCGCCGAGCTGGCGAAGAGCGGCTTTCCCTGCGGCATCTACATGATGGACGGCGGATGGATGTCGCATCAGGGCTCCTACGAGTTCTACACGAAGGACTTCCCCGACCCGAAGGGACTCTTCGACCGCATCAACGCGCAGGGCTGGATCCCGCTCATCTGGACGGCGCACTTCGTCTCGCCCGACAGCCGCGAATACAAGAAGCTCCGGTACCACCAGAAGCTGAACGGGCTCGACTACCTCGCGTACCGCAAGAAGCCCGGCCACGCGGCGGCTGTCGTGCGCTGGTGGAGCGGCGTGAGCGCCATCTACGACCTCACGAAGCCGGCGGCGAACGCCTTTTACGTGAAGACGCTGAAGGACTTCGCGGCGCAGTACGGCATCAAGGGCTTCAAGTTCGACGCGGGCGATCCATATTTCTTCATGGAGGACTGCCGGTTCCACGACGCGGCGGCGGAGCCGGTTGACTACACGCGCCTCTACGCCGAGCTGGCCGCGCGCGAGTTCCCCTACCATGAGATTCGCGTCAGCTGGAAGTGCGGCGGCCTGCCGCTCGTCACGCGCCTCGGTGACCGGGCGCATGAATGGACGGGCAGCAAGGGACAGGACACGGTCGTGCCGCAGATCATCGCGGCGGGACTTCTCGGCTGTCCGTACTCGCTCGCGGACATGGTGGGCGGCGGCCTTGAGGTGTCGTTCGTCGGGCGCGCGGTCGACGAGAAGCTGTTCGTGCGCTCCGCCGCGCTGCAGGCGCTCATGCCGATGATGCAGTTCTCCCCCGCGCCGTGGCGCCACCTCTCGCCGGAGGGCGTGAAGCTCTGCCGCGCGTTCGCCGACTTGCACGTCGCCTTCGCCCCGTACATCCTCGAGACGGCGCGCCACGCCGCCGCGACGGGCGAGCCGATCGTGCGGGCGATGGAGTACGAGTTCCCGCACCAGGGCTTCAACCGTCCGATGCAGCAGTTCATGCTCGGCTCGCGCTGGCTCGTCGCGCCCGTCGTCACGCCCGACGACGCGAAGACGGTCGAGTTGCCGGCCGGCCGCTGGCGCGACGACCTCGGCGAAGAGCACGTGGGCCCGAAGTCACTGCGCCTTGAAAAAGTTCCCCTCTCCCGACTCCCCCGCTACGAGCGCCTGCCTTGACGGCTGGGCGGCAGTGTGGTAGGATAACGACATGAAAAGCACAGAATTTTATGCGGTGATCCTTTCGGGTGGGAGCGGCGAGCGCTTCTGGCCGCTCTCCACGCCCGATCGTCCCAAGCAGTTTCTCAGCGTGTTCGGCGGGAAATCCCTCATCCGGCAGGCCGTGGACCGCCTGCAGGGGCTGGTGCCGTTCGAACGCATTCTCGTGATCACGGCCGCCTCGCTCGTGAAGGCCACGCGCCGCGAGCTGCCCGAGCTGCCGCGCGCGAACATCGTCGCCGAGCCGTGCCGGCGCGACACGGCGGCGGCCGTCGCCACGGCCTGTGGCGTGGTGGAGCGCCTCGGCGGAAAGGATGCGGTGGCCGCGATCCTCACGGCGGACCAGCTTATGCGCGACGTGCCCGCCTTCCGCCGCGTGCTCGTGGACGCCGCGCGCGCCGCCGCCGCGACGGACGACATCGTCACGATGGGCGTCGCGCCCGACTACCCCGCCACCGGCTTCGGCTACATCCAGGTGGGCGAGCCCGTGCCGCTGCGCACGAAGACGGCGTTCCACCGCGCCGTGCGGTTCGTGGAGAAGCCCGACGCGAAGACGGCCGCCAAGTACCTCGCCTCCGGAAAATACGCCTGGAACGCGGGCATGTTCGTGTGGAAGGTCGCCACGATGAAGGCCGCGCTCGTCGCCCGCGCGCCCGCGCTCGCCATCCTCGAGGCGGCCGTCGCCGACCGGAAGAACCGCGTCCCCGCCGTGCTCGCGACCCTCTACCCGCAGCTGCCGCGCATCTCGATAGACTACGCCGTGATGGAGAAGGTGCGGAACATCCTCGTGTCGCGCGCCGCGTTCGGCTGGGACGACGTGGGCACGTGGTCCGCCGCCGACCGCCATCTCGCCACGGACGCGCGCCGGAACGTGGTGAAGGGCAACGTGGCGACGCTCGACGTCTCGGACTCCGTGGCAATCTCGGAGGGGCCGCACGTGGCCGTGCTCGGCGTGGACGGACTCGTGGTCGTGGCCACGAAGGACTCCGTCCTCGTGGCCGCGAAGGACCGCGTGCAGGACCTCAAGAAACTCCTCGCGAAGATGT
Source organism: uncultured Lentisphaerota bacterium (assembly GCA_900320225.1). GTDB lineage: Bacteria > Verrucomicrobiota > Kiritimatiellia > RFP12 > UBA1067 > RUG572. The sequence continues at coordinate 5,415 of ONRL01000009.1, read as the reverse complement.
CCGTGAAATGAGCCGCCGCTACAAGCTCGTCATCGCCTACGACGGGACCAACTACTCCGGCTACCAGCTTCAGGAGAACGCCGTCTCCGTGCAGCAGGTGCTCGAGGAGGCGCTCGCCTACCTCGACCGAGCGCCCGTTCGCGTGTTCGGGTGCAGCCGCACGGACGCCGGCGTGCACGCGCGCGGGTTCGTGGCGCACTGCGACCTCGCGCAGCCCATTCCCCCCGCCAAGCTCGTGTACGCCCTGAACGCGCGGATGCCGCAGGACGTGCGCGTGCTGCGCGCGTCGCTTGCGGCGGCGGACTTCGACGCCCGCAAGTCGGCCTTCGGCAAGGAGTACCGCTATTTCATCTACAACGCGCCGATTCTCCCGCCGCACCTCGCGCCGTTCTGGACGGGCGTGCCGCAGCCGCTCGACGTGGCGGCGATGCAGGACGGCGCGGCGCGCTTCGTGGGAAAGCACGACTTCGTCTCTTTCGCCGCAAACCCGCGCCGCGAGATCGGCTCCACGGTGCGGAACGTGTTCGCCTGCACCGTGCGGAAGACGGGTCCGCGGATCATATTCTCGGTGAGCGGCGACGGATTCCTCTACAAGCAGGTGCGTTCGATGGCGGGGTTTCTCGTGCGCATCGGGAAGGGCGACGAACGCCCCGAGGCCGTGTCGGAGCTTCTGGAGAAGTGCCCGCCGCGCACGGCCCGCGTACCCACGGCTCCGGGGAAGGGCCTGTTCCTCTGGAAGGTGTTCTATCGGAGCCGGGAGAAAAAATGAAAAAAGTCAGGCTTGCGGCCCTAGCCGCGCTGGTGTTGGGAATCGCTGCGGGGCGCGCGGAAAAGCTCCCGCCGCTGCCCGACGGGGCGTTTACCTACGTGGTGGTCCCCGACACGCAACTCTACCGCGGCGAGGGCGCGCACGTGAAGAAGGGGAAGAAGCCACAGTCCGGACCGACCCGCAACCCCGCGTTCGCGTCGCGCATTGACTGGATTGCCGCGAACATCGAGAAGGAAAAGATCGCGTTCGTCTCGCACGTGGGCGACATCGTGGACTACCGCAACGCGGCGCAGTGGGCGTTCGCCTCCAACCAGATGGCGAAGCTGGACGGCAAGGTGCCCTACGGCATCAGCCCCGGCAACCACGACATCGGCGGCGCCGACACGACGGAGTTCAACACATGGTTTTCCCGCGCGCGCTACGCGACGAACGCCTGGTACGCCGGCTCGTTCGGCGGCTACGTGAACGCGAAGGGGAAGACGGTCTGCGGGGGCAACGCCGACAGCTGTCAGATCTTCGAGGCGGGCGGCATGAAGTTCGTGGTGCTGCACCTCGAATGCAACGCCCCCGCCCCCGTGCTCGCGTGGGTCGACGAGATGCTCGAGAAGTACGCCGACCGCTTCGCCATCATCTGCACGCACATGTACCTCGGCTACGCCACCAAGGAGCTGGACGAGATCCGCCGCACGTCGAAGGAGCGCCCGGACGCGTGGTTCGGCGTGATGGACTGGACGAAATGCCATGGCAAGGAGGGCGTCTCCGCCGCGAAGGCGTGGGAGACGTGCTTCTCGAAGCACAGGAACCTGATCCTCATCGTCAGCGGCGACCAGAGCCCCGCGATCTGCTGGCGCGTGACGCAGAAGGGCGTGCACGGCAATACGGTGCACGCGACGCTGCAGGACTACCCGCGCACCGCGGACAAGGAGGACTGGCTCCGCCTCTACCGGTTCCGTCCCGCGGAACGGCGGATCGACGTGTGGACCTACTCGCCGCAGCAGGACCGCGTGTGCGACGCGGCCGGCTTCCGCACGGGCCGCGACTGGCACGTCTTCACGCTCCCGCTCGATCTCCCTGCTGAAAGCGTCGCCCGATGAAGATGCCGGCGTCGCGCACCCCTTGCGGCGGATCGGTCGGATTTGGTATAATTGCCACGTCATGAAAAAAACAAGAAGAATGTTCCTGGCGGCTGCGGCGGGCATCCTCTCGACGGGATGCCTCGCGGTCGAGATCGATCCGCTCACCACGCGGTGGACGTTTGGCGCGCACGAGCCGTACACGATGTACCGCCGCGTGGGAAACCACTGCACGGGCGGAATTGACGGCAACGCGCAGTGGGTGCAGCCGTGGCTCGACTGGTGGGACGAGCACGCGCCCGAGAAGATGGAGGAGCTGGGGCTCAACTTCCTCCACTCGCGCTTCTACAAGGGCATGGGCTGGGAAGTCGAGAAGAAGGATTTCCCGAACGTGCAGAAGTTCGTGCGCAACTGCCACGCCCACGGCGTGAAGGCGCTCGCCTACGTGCAGTTCTGCACGCTCTATCCCGAGGTGATGCGTGCCGAAATCCCGGACATCGACAACTGGGCCGGCATCGACTTCATGGGGCGCAAGAACCTCTACGGCGGCTACAACGGACAGTACTTCCGCTGGGCGCCGTGCCTCACCTGCAAGGAGTGGGAGGAGTACACCAAGCGCATGTGCACGATCGCCCTCACCGACGGCGGGTTCGACGGCATCATGTTCGACAACGTCTTCGACATGCCGTGCTACTGCGACCGGTGCCAGAAGGCGTTCCGCGACTATCTTTCCAAGATCAAGAATCCCGCCGAGCGGTTCGGCTTCGACGACCTCCGGTACATGCTGCTGCCGCGCCTCGACATGTCGCGGCTGCGCGACATGGACGTGAAGGATCCGGTGCTGCAGGCCTGGGCGCTCTGGCGGTGCGGTCTGATGAACGGCCTGCTGATGCGGCTACGCGCGCATATCAAGTCCGTGAAGGCTGACGCGATTGTCTCCGGCAACCCGTCGCCCTACCGCTCGCGCGCGCGCTTCCTTGCCACCGCGCAGAACATGGCCGAGCTCAGCAAGGCGTTCGACTTCATCATCATGCAGAGCGCGAACTTCCCCGAGGTGAAGCCGAAGGGCGTGATCGTGAACCGCGTGCGCGACCTGAAGTACGCGCAGGACATGGGCCAGCGCATCGTGGCGCTGTGCGACACCGACACGAAGATCATCCCCGAGCGCGAGGCGAACTTCATGCTCCCGCTCGTGGAGGACGTCGTCTTCGGCGGCATTCCCACGGACCGCACCATCATCGCGCCCGCGCCGGAGCCTGGTTTCATCAATGCGAAGGTCTTCGCGCAGCGGAAGGTCCTGCACCAGAAATTCAACGCCTTCGTGTCCGCGCACCGCGGCGAACTCGGCTCGCCTACGGTGCACTCCGTGCGCATCTTCTACCCCGAGCGCGAAGTGCTCTTCTCCGAGCCGACCCACCAGGGCGTGACGGCCGCAGAGGAGATATTCCTCCGCAACCGCGTGCCGTACGGGTATCTCGTATCCTCGCCCGACGACGTGTTCACCGTCCCGCAGGGCACCGAAGTGATCGTGGTGCCGGGGCTCGTCTCTCTCTCCGACGCGCAGATCGCGGCGCTCGTTGGCTGGGCGAAGAAGGGCGGTCGCCTCGTGGTGACGGGCGACGCCGGACGGTACGACGACTGGAACGCGCAGCGCCGCGCGAACACGTTCCTGCCGCAGCTGGCGGGATTGCCGAACGTGGCCCTGCGCGCGGAGGCCGACCTCATTCCGGGCGCGCGGCTCGCGTGGGGCTATTCGGTGCCGCCGCCCGCTGACGGCGGGAAGGCGCTCCTGAACGATCTGGCGAAGGTGGGCTGGAAGGCCCCGGTCCGAATCGAAGGGCTTCCGCCCTGCGTGTTCGCCGAGTATCGGCGGATGCCCGACGGCCGCCTCGCCGTCCATCTCGTCAACTACGACGCGAAACATCCCGTCCGCAACGCGCGCATTCTGCTGGACGCCGGCGCGTCGGCGACGTTCGAGGAGCCGTTGGACGGCGATCCTGCGCCGTGCAACGTGTCGGCGGGCGGCGCGCTCCCCGCGTTCACCCGCTATGCGCTGCTCGTGGTCAAGTCAGAGGCCCTATGAGCGGCGTCAAGCTCACGCGAAAGACGGTTCAAGTCCATCCGCATTGAGCGAGTCTGAACGAGGAATGAAATGAAAGCAAAGTACTTGGCCCTTTGGGGAGCGGTGCTGACGGCGGGCGCGTTGCTTGCGGAAACTGCGGACTGGCGTCCGGCAGAGCGGTGGCGCGGATTCAACCTGCTCGGGATGTTCCGCGCGCCCACGATCGGCCTCGCGCCCGACCCGCGCGTGGACGGGCATTTCGTCGAGTGGGAGTTCAAGGCGCTCCACGACTGGGGCTTCAACTTCGCGCGCCTTCCGCTCGACTACCGCATCCTCATCAAGGGCGATTCCTGGACGAACCTCGACGAATCCGCGCTTGGCAAGCTCGACCAGGCGGTCGCCTGGGGCCAGCGCTGGGGCGTGCACGTGCAGATCGCCCTGCACCGCATCCCCGGCTACTGCATCCTCGACCAGACCGAGGCGTTCCCGCTGGGGACGAGCCCCGTGGCGCAGGAGGCCGCGGCGGAGATCTGGCGCCGGTTCGCGCGCCGCTGGAAGGGCGTGCCGAACGAGGCACTGTCCTTCAACCTCTACAACGAGCCCACGCGCCACGCGGCCGGGGCGAACTACGTGAAGGTGGCGCGGCTGCTCGTGGACGCCATCCGCGCCGAGGACCCCGCGCGGTTCATCATGCTCGACGGCGATGCGTGCGCGTCGCGTCCCGTGCCGGAGTTCTACGGCGTCCCGGCGGTGGGCCAGGCCTTCCGCGGCTACACGCCGCACGCGATCACGCACTATGCGTCCGGCTACGTGAAAACGCCCAAGGAACCTCCCACGTGGCCGCTCGCGCCGGGCTACGGCGACAAATGGACGCGCCGGTCGCCGGAAGACACCGTGGCGCTCTACCAAGGCGCGCTGGACGCGGGCGAGTTCTGCATGGTGGGCGAGTTCGGCTGCCGCAACCGCACGCCGCACGGCGTCGCGCTCGCGTGGATGGAGCACTGCCTGAAGCTGTGGAAGGAGAAGAACCTCGGCTGGGCGCTCTGGAACCTGCGCGGACACAACGGCATCCTCGACTCGGGGCGCGAGGACGTCGACTACGAGGATTTCAACGGGCACAAGCTCGACCGCAAGATGCTCGACTTGCTGAGGAGATACTAGGTGGAGACCGTCCGCGCAGACGAAGCCGGACTCGCGGCGGCGGCGCGCACGCTGAACGCGGGCGGCGTGGCGGTGATCCCCACGGACACCGTCTACGGCCTCGCGGCACGGCCTGATTTCCCCGAAGCCGTGCGCCGTCTCTACACGATCAAGGGCCGCGCGGAGGGGAAGCCCATCGCGCTCCTGGCGGCGGACGCCGACGCGGCGGCGCGGTTCGTGGGCGCGGCGGCGGCCGACGCGGGGCGGCGCCACTGGCCGGGCGAGCTCACCGTCGTGGCGCAGGGTGAGGGCGTGCGCATCCCGGACCATGCGTGGACGCGCCGCCTGATCGCGGCCTGCGGCGGCGCGCT
>ONRL01000012.1 GCA_900320225.1 uncultured Lentisphaerota bacterium | reverse complement strand
CTTGGCTATGCACGAAATGAGCATGCCGCCCGTGCCGCATGTCGGGTCGTAGATCGACTCCTGCGCCTTGGGCTCGAGGATGTCGACCATCAGTTCGACTACCGTGCGGTTCGTGTAGAATTCCTGTGCGGTGTTCCCGGCATCGTCGGCGAACTTGCCGACCAGATGTTCGTACGCCTTGCCCATCTCGTCGGCCGGACACGCCTTGATCGAAAGGTCCAGCTTCGAGAAGTTCTCGATCAGCCCGGTAATCGTCTCGTCCGTCAGGATGTTCTTGTTGCGCCAGATGCCGCTGTTGCCGAATATCCCTTCAAGGCCCTCGACACGGCGCCCGCCGACAATGCGGCTCGGATTCGCCTGTTCGATGCGGACCCATGCCGTCGTCAGCGCCTGGCCGACGTTCGTCGTTACGTTGCGGACATCCTCCCAGTCGCAGCCCTCGGGGATTGCGAAGGTGTAGTTCTCCGGCGCATTGCGCGCGAAATCCTCGTCCCCGGTCTCCGCCAGCGCCCTCTCGTACTCTTCCTTGTGCACGTCGCAGATGCGCTTGAAGAACACCAGCGGAAAGATGTACTCCTTGTACCCGCCCGCGTCGATGCTGCCGCGCAGAAGCTGCGCAGCCTCCCAAAGCGCCGTTTTCAGTTCCTCCAGATTCACTTCGTTCCCTCCTTCATCATGCCCGAGGCCATCATAAGCGTCCGGAACTTCTCCGACGCCGATTTAACGTCCGCAACGGCCTGTTCGAATTCCGCCTTCACCTCAGCGTACGGGCGGACGGCTTCCGCGTGGTACTTCACGTACTTGTTCACCGACAGGTCGTAGCCCTTTGTGGCGATCTCTTCCTTCGCAACTACGCGCGAGAAGTCCTCGACGTCGGCATAGTCTGTGTAAAGTTTGTAGAGCCGATCAACGTCGTCGTCCGTCAGTATGTTCTGCGCCCGCTTCTGCGTGAGGATCTTCGAGCCGTCGATCATCAGTATCTTGTTCACGCGATCGGCGGGCTTCACCCAGCGCAGGATCAGGAAACACGGCGAAAGACCTGTGCCGTAGAAAATCTTGTCCCCAAGCGTCACGACCGCCTCAACAAAGTCGCGTTCGACCATCTTGCGGCGGATCTCGCCCTCCTCGTTTCCGCGGAACAGCACGCCCTGCGGCAGCACGACTGCCATCCTCCCGCGTCCGGGCCGCATGGATTTCACCATGTGCTGAAGCCAGACGTAGTCGCCATAATCCTGCGGCGGCGTGCCCCAGATGTTCCGCCCGTAGGGATCGTTGCTCCACATCGTCCGGTTCCACGCCTTGAGCGAGAACGGGGGATTGGCGATCACGCAGTCGAAAGTCGCGATGCTCCCGCCCTGCATGATCTGCGGATTCGCGAGCGTGTCGCCCTGGCGGATGCAGAAGTCGGAGGCTCCGTGCAGGAAAAGATTCATCTTCGCAATCGCGGCGTTCTTGACGTTCTTCTCCTGTCCGAAGATCTGCCCCAGGCAGAGCTTCGAATTCTGCATGTGATGAACCGCCTCGATGAGCATGCCGCCCGAGCCGCACGCTGGATCATAGACGCGTTCGCCGGGCTGGGGATCGAGGATGCGCACCAGCAGCTTCACCACCGACCGGGGCGTGTAGAACTCGCCGGCCTTCGCCTTGGACTCATCCGCGAAGTTCTTGAGCAGGATTTCGTAGGCATCGCCCATCAAGTCTGCGGGATAGTTCTTGTTGCCGAGCTTGCGGGACGAAAGGTGTTCGATGAGATTCCTGACGACCTCGTCGGAGAGCTTGTTCTTGTCACGGAAGTTGTCCGTGGGGAACACGCTCAGGACGCCATAGAGCGTATCAGGGTTCGCCTGCTCGATCATCAGGAGCGCCTCGACGATTGCTGCCCCGAGATTCTCCGGACGCTCGCGCACCTCCTCCCAATGGCACTCCTTCGGAATCACGAAGCGATGCTGTTCGGGAAGGCGCGCATATTCCTCGTCGTTGCCAGACTCCGCAAGCGCGGCTTCATACTCCTCGTCCCAGACATCGCTGAGACGCTTGTAGTAGAGAAGCGGCGTGATGTAGTCCTTGAAGCTTTCGTGCTCCACGAACTTTCTCAGGATGTTGCACGCCTCGTACAGGAAGTGGTACAGGTCCTGAACGCCAGTCAGTTCCTTCACGGAAGTCTTTGCCTTCTTCGTCTTGACGGGCATGGTTCTCTCTCACTTTCCGTTTTCGTAAACCTTGCCGAGTTCGCGGCGGAGCAACCGCAGCTTCTTCTCCAGCTCGCCGATTTCCTTCAGCTTTTTCCGGTAGACCGACGCCAGCTCCTGCTGTCTTTCAAGGGGTGGACACGGCACCGGCAGCTCTTCGAGCGCCTTGCGCGAAATCGAGCGGATGGCCGTACCTACTGCAATTGAGTTGAGCATCTGCTCTCCGTCCGCACTCTCGAAGAACGACTTGAGGAACCAGGGATTGACCTTGTTCTTGTCGAGGCGGCAGATAAACAGGTTGGAGCTGGCAATCACCGGCTTGTCGAAACGTCCCTCGAACACCGCAACCTTGTTGGGCGCACCGGTCCGCAGCAGCACGAGGTCGCCATCCTCCAGAACCGGCGCGCCTTTCGGGATTTCCTTCATGCCCGTGAGATCGTCGCTGATCACCCCATTGACGATATTCCCCGGCGAAAGGTAATAGCATGTTCCGTCATCGTGGGCGACGAGATCGTCGAGGTCCTTCGACCCGATCGTCGCGCCGCGGCTGATCTGGTTCGCAACCTCGCCGAAAGGCACGGCATTCTCGATCGTCGGCATGTCGCCTGCGCTGAAATAGCGGGTGGCCGAAAGGATGCAGCCGTTCTTGAGTATCTCGTCCACGCCCACGTTCTTCGTGTGCTCGGCACCCCATCCAGACCGGTCGGCGAACCCATACACCGCGCTTACGATCTTGTCGATGTCTTCCGGCGCGATCGTATTGAAACGACGCCCCTTCACCACCAGACCGGAGGCGTCTACCATTCGGATTGTTTTCCGGTTCTCTTTCCTGGAAAAGACAAGGAGCGACACATTGATGCCGGTGCGCTCCAGCATCCGCTCCGGAAGTTTCACCACGCAATCAAGATTGCCGCTCTCGACCATGAAGGTGCGCGCCGCAACCGATCCGCTTGCCTGACTCGAAAGCGACCCTTCCGGCAGCATCACCACCGCGCGACCAGTATCCTTCATCGAATAGATGGCTGCCAACGCAAACATCAGCTCCGTCTGCGTCCCGGCGCCGATCTTCAAAAGCGATTCCGGAAACAGCATCTGGAATTTCTCCACCTGCGTATTCCGCTCGGCGCGAAGTCCAAATGGCGGATAGCAGAACACCTTGTCGTAGCGTGCGAACCGCTCTTCGACATAATCGAAGGCCGACTGGCATTTCACCAATCCACGTCCGACAAATGGCGAAATCGCCATCTCCGCAAAGTTTACCGTCCGCTGATTGATGTCGACGCCTTCGGCATGCAGATCCTCGTCCTGCTTCAGCGCCTCGGCCATCACCGTTCCGCGCCCGCAGGCAATATCCGCCATGAGTCCGCCTGGCTCAGAGGACAACACCTTCACGATCAGCGGAACGAGCGAAGGCGGCACGCTGAAATTATTCACTTCCGAGTGGTTTGCACACTCGGCGATCACGCCGTGGCAATCCTCGCGCGAGAACATTCCCTGATACGCCCGGAGCGTTTTCCAGAATCCAAGCGCTTTTGCATCCTCACAGAGAGATTGCTTGAGTTCAAGCGAGCAATTGATGCCGTTGACAAGGTTGTAAAACTCAGACTCGTCATTGACTTGCCTATCGCCCAGTTGCAACATCAGATAGGCCATTTCTGCCGACACGTATGTAATCGAATCGGCATCCACACTTCCGCGCAGGAAGTTGGCAATTCGCATGGCTAATTGCTCAATTTTAGTATCTGTTACCATCGTATACACCTTTTTTGCTGTAGACGATGCACAGTCTAGCAAATCCCCTTTCCTACGTCAACAGGTTCTAAATAACCTTTTAATGTTTTCAAACAACCATCCACCATTCAATGCATAATTCTTGTAAGCTACCACACCAATAACAGAGCAAAAACGCAGTATATCAGATACTCATTGACCTGCCGCGCAAGATGCCGCGACGGGTCTCTGTCTGTTTCAGTCTATGCTTGCTTGTTCTCCTGCTTTTCCGATGCGAGTAGTATAGCAAAATTTTGTGGTTCGTGGTTGGTGATTCGTGGTGGTTCGTGGTTAGGTATTGGTGATTAGAGGTTCGTAAGTGCGTTCCGCACCGTAATCTCACCGACTGGGACAAGGGATGAATGGGCTCGCAGCCCGTTCATTTCGTTCCTTAACTTTCAGATGACTTTTGTTCGGCCTCGGCTTTTTCTGCCAGTTTCAGATGCCCGAACTGGCGCAATCCGAGGATAAACACGTCCTGACCGGTACGGCAAGTATCCATGAGCCGCGCATGACTGCAATGTTCTGCGGAAGTTTAACAGAACTTAAAAGGAAGTTTATCGTCGGCAAAACTGGGCCGCCTTTCGCCGACATAAACTTCCGCAGCCAGTCCCTCAATCTCGCGCCTGCCGCCCTTCTCGCGGACGCCAAGGATACTAACGCCGCCGTCCATGTTGGCGAACGAGTTGTACGACGGCCAGAAGTCGGCGGGCACGTCACCCCGTGCCCGTTTGAACTCGACGACGGCGTTCTCGCTCTTCTCAACAAATCTCTTAATCTCTTCGCTGTTCATCCTTAATGAAACCTATCAAAATTTACATGGTCTCTTCATCGGAACGACCAGCCGCGCAAGGTGCCGCGACGGGTCTCTGTGTGTTTCAGTCTCTGCCTGCTTTTCTCCTGCTTCCCGATGCGGGTAGTATAACATATTTTCGTGGTTCGTGGTTGGTGATTCGTAGTTCGTGGTGATTCGAGGTTGGGGGGTTTGGGGGTGGTGGGTTCGTAAGTACGTTCCGCACCATAATCTCACCGACCGGGACAAGGGATGAACGGGCTGGCAGCCCGGTCTACTGAGAGGGGCGCGACAAGCGCGCCCCCTCCCGTGCGGCGCGGCCGGAGTCCGCGCCCTACCGCCGCCTGGAAGGCGGCTTTCCCAGTTAGCGGCCGCGCGGGAGCGCGGCCCTCCCGCCGCAAGGAAGGTCGGCGTTACTGCAGCCGTGAGATTATGGTGCGGACCGCCGCGAGCTTCTGCGGCATGTCCCCTACGTCCTTCTGGCGGAAAAGTAGAGGATTGCGCTAGGTGTTCCAACCTGACGCGAACACGGCATCGGTATCGCGACGGGAGTACAGGATTCTGCCGACGGAAACAACTTCGTCCCTTGCGGCGAAATAGACACAGTAGTTTCCAACGTCCATCACGCGAACTCCTTGTGAAGCAAGCGGTTCGCGTGGATAGGGACGAAATCTGCTCGGCATTTCCTCAAGGGTGGCAATTTCGGAAAGAATCCGATGAAGTACGTTCCTGGCATCGTCTGGCGACCTCAGTTCAAACGCAATATAGGCGTAGATGTCACGCAAATCCTGATAGGCAGAATCTGCGATCTCAATGTTCCAGCTCACAATCCAAACTCCTGCGTAAGATCCGCACGTGCTTGCGCAAGGGAACGCTTGCGCCCTGCCGCTATGTCGTGAAATCCTCTGGCGACTTCCGCATCGAGCTGGGCATCCGTCAAAGTGGCGGCATTCATGAGCGAACGGGACGGATACTGTACGGCGAAAGGCAGACCGCGGTGAATCACGATCTGCCGATAGAACATGTTGATGGCATTCGAGACGGAAACCCCGAGTCCGCTTAGAATCGCCTCGGCTTCGTTTTTAAGTTCCGGTTCTATCCTCGCATAGAGATTTGCGGTCTTTGTCATTGTCTTTTTCTCCGTTTGGCGGCTTAAATCATAGCAGATTGTATTGACAATCGCAATACAATTTATGCAAGAAAGACATTCCGAACTGTAATCTCACCGACTGGGACAAGGGATGAACGGGCTGGCAGCCCGTTCTACTGTGTGAGGCACGACAAGCGCGCCTCCTCCCGAACAGCCGTCCGTACATCGCGTAGATGGCGTCGCCCGCCTCAGAAGGCGTAGGCCACTTCGAAGCCGAAGATGTTGATGGGCGCCCAGTCCTGCGCGCCGTTGCGGATGCCGTGCAGGACCATGAAAAAGAGGGTGGCGGAGAGATGCTCGTCTTGCGGGACGGGGCGGAACGACACGCCCACCTGGGAACGGGTTGCGTCCAGCAGGTCCGAATCGCGCACGCCGGCCTTGTCGGAGAGGAACACCTCCTCGCTGGCGAAGGGCGAGATTCTGAAATCGGTTACGCTCCAGCTCGTGCGGACGCGGAAGCGCTCCCGGTAGCGCATGTAGGCCTGGGCATGGCTCTTGTCGCGCCACTCGAAGCGCGAACGCAGGTCGAAGCGGAGCGTCCAGAACTCCGGCGCGACAAGGCGCATTTCAAGGGTGGGGCGCTGCTCCGTGACGAGGTGGGCACCACGGCGTTCGCGCGTAATCCGGTGTCCGGCCCCCAACATGAAATACGGACAGAACTCGTAGCCGGCGAGAAGGTAGCTTTCCTCGTTCACGAGCTTCGAGTTGTCGAACTCCACCTCCTGGTCGAAGTGGAGCAGGCAGTTCTCGTAGAACTTGTAGTCCACGCCGGCGTTGAACCACTCCTGGTCGTCGCGCGCCGACGCGCAGGCGGCGAGAAGCGCAATGGATGCTGCTACTTTAAAATAGGCCTTCACGACGTCAACCGGGGAGGAACACCTTCTGGGCGCGGAGCGTGGAGACGAGGCGCGCCGCGTCGAGCGCGCGCGGGGCCACGCCGTCCGCGCAGGCGAGCGCCGCCGCCGTGCCGGCCGCCTGGCCCATCGCCATCGCGGGCGGCATCACGCGAATCGCCGCCGCCGCCACGGACGACGCCGAGACGCACCGCCCCGCCACGAGGAGTCCGTCCACCTTCTGCGGCACGAGGCAGCGGTACGGCACGCCGTACCAACGCCCTTTTTTGACGCGCATGTACAGCGTGCCCGACTGCCCCTTCCCGCCGTGCAGGTCGATCGAGCTCGAGCACACGAACACGCTGTCGGACGGCACCGCGCCGTTCACCACGTCGTCCTTGTCGAGACGGTACTCGCCCGCCACGTGGCGCGTCTCGCGCACGCCAAGCGTGGAGGCCGTGGAGACGAGGCGGATGTTCTCGCCGCCGGGCAGGTAGGTGCGCAGGAGGTCGAGGATCTCCCGCACCTGGCGGCGCCCCTCGGTCTCGGCGGCCGAGAGAGATTTCGGGTCCGTGGCGTCCACGTTGGAGAGGCGCGAGCAGTTCACGAACCACTCGTCGTTCCGCACGCCGCGGTAGAGATTGATGTGCGGACGCGGGATATGCCACTTGCCGGCCGCGCGCGCCTTCTCGACGTACCACGAGAGGAGGCGCCGTCCGCGTCCGTCCTTCTCCTTCCCGATTCCGCCGCCGTGCGACCGGTAGTCTGCCACCAGCACCTCCTCGGGCAGGCCGGCGATGCGGAAGAACGTGGTGCAGGGCTGCATCGCGCCGCCGCGTCCGGCGTCGCCCAGCTCGCACGGCACGCCCGCGCGGAAGGCCACGTCGCCGTCGCCCGTCGCGTCGATCACGACCTTCGCCTTGATCCGCCGCGGCCCCGCCTTGGTGAACACCTCCACGCCCGTCACGCGCGCGCCCTCCATGACGGGCGCGAGGAACGTGGCGTGGTAGAGGATCTGCACGCCGGCCTCGCGGCAGAGGTCGTCGAGCGTGAATTTCAACGCCTCGGGGTCGAACGGCGTCACGTGGTCGTGTCCGTGCGTGATCCACGCCGTGAACGGCGTGCCCGCGCGCACGTCGCGCGGGTGGATGGCGCCGCCCGCCGCGACCATCCGCTCCACGATCTCCATGAAGAGCCCCTGCACGATCAGCTGCTCGCCGGTCGTGTCGGAGCACGTCATGAACGGCCCCACGAGCCCGCGCGTGGCCATGCCGCCGAGGCAGTTGCCCTGCTCGACCACCAGCACGTCCGCGCCGTTGCGCGCGGCGGCGATCGCCGCGCACGCGCCGGCCGGCCCGCCGCCCACCACCACCACGGAGTAAGCGGCCGCGCAGGAGCGCGGCCCTCCCGAGGCCTCGCAGGAGCGCGGCCCTCCCGAGGCCGCGACAAACGCGGCCGCGCCCGCAGTTGCGCCGGTCAGGAATTCGCGCCGGTTCACGCCGCCGCCTTCTTGTAGCCCGTCGCCTGGGCGTTCCACGCGAAGAGGAAGAACACCATGCCCACGAGCGCGAAGCCGCCGATGGAGAGGAGCGCGGCGTTCCAGCCGAAGTGCTTGCTGATGAGCGCGATGCCGAGTCCGGAGACGGTCGTGGCGGCGTATCCCATGATGCCCATGAAGCCGTTCGCCATCGCCGCCGCGTCGTTCGTGGCCTGCTGCGCGGCCACGATGCCGATCAGCGCCTGCGGACCGTAGATGAAGAAGCCCGTCCCCATCAGGAGGAGCGTCGCCTGCCAGATCGGCGCGCCGTTCGGCAGATACCAGAACCCGAGCGCGCAGAGCCCCGCGAAGAGCATGCAGAACACGCACGTGCGCACGCCGCGGCCGGCGAAGAGCTTGTCCGTGATCCAGCCGGCGAAGATCGTGCCCACCACGGCCGCCAGCTCGAAGGCGATGATCATGAGGCCGCCCTTCGACACGTCGATGCCCTTGTACTCCTTCAGGAACGTGGGGCCCCAGTCGAGGAACCCGAAGCGGACCACGTAGACGAAGAAGTTCGCGAGCGCGCACAGCCAGATCACGTGGTTGCGGTAGACGAGGCGCCGCCGGTCGGCGTCCGTGACCTTGCGTTCCGCCCCGTCCGCCTTGCCGCGCACGTCCGAGAGGTCGAGTTCGGGCAGGCCGTCCTCGTGCGGGCCGTCCTTCACGCAGAAGAAGCAGAACACCGCCGCGAGGCCCGCCAGCGCCGCCGGCACGTAGAAGCACCACCGCCAGCCCATGCCCAGCGCGAACAGCATCGAGCAGAGTCCGAGCGCCATCGCCGAGCCGAACGAGTGCGACGTGTTCCAGATGGACATCTTCGTGGCGAGCTCCTTCGGGTGGATCCAGTGCGTGAGCATCTTTGCGCACGGCGGGAAGCCCATGCCCTGCGTCCAGCCATTGACGATCCAGAACGCGGCGAAGAGGACCGTGAGCGACGTGCAGCCGAAGAGGAAGTTCATGAGCGCGGAGAGCGCGAGGCCGATCGTCATGAAGATGCGTCCGTTCAGCTTGTCGGCCCAGAATCCGTTCACGAAGCGGCTCACGCCGTAGAGGACGCCGTGCACCGTGAGGATGGTGCCGAGCGCCTCTTTCGTGATGACGCCCTGCTCGAGCATCTCCGGCTGCGCCATCGACAGGTTCTTGCGCGTGATGTAGAAGAACGCGTACGCGATCATGCTGCAGAGGATGAACCTCCATTGCGCGCGCTTGAACGCCTTTTCCTGAACGTCTGTCATTTGCTTTCTCCTTTTATAGTTTTCACTTTGCGCTTCGCCCTTGCAGAGGGAGGCCAAAGCTGAAGGGCCGTGCAACCGGCGATGAGGGGGAAATGGCGATCACGTGAAAAGATCGGCATGTCCAGCGCGATGGCCTGTTGCACGATGATCAGATCGGGGATTCCAACCTTGTTGATGCCGGCACGGAGACACGTCTCCTGAAGCGCCCTCAACCCGTTCCAGTCTATGTCCAACTTTGGCGAATGCAAGGCCGTAAGCGCATTGATGCAGTCATGCTCGCCGCGAACGGACATGAAGGGAACGAGCTCCGTCAATATGATGTCGTTGACAACCGCCTCGTCGCCCGAGATGAGATAGGCAAGCGCATCCACCGCCACCCGTTCCTGCTCGTCGCCGCGAAAGTAGGCGATCCAGACGGACGTATCGACGAGGACACCGCTCATACGCGCCCCCGCAGGACGTCGAGGTCAAGGGAAAAGTCGGGCATCGAACCGCGCAACCTCTGCAGCTGGGCACGTTTCACGCTACGCACCATCTCCTCCAGCGCACGGATGATTGTCGCCGTCTTCGTCGGGCACTTGCCGACGCGCATCGCCTCGTCAAGCAAATTGACCGGCAGGTCTAGTGTTGTCTTCATGGCGTCCTCATTGTTTATGTTTCCGAGAAAATCATGTTGACAGTATAGCAGTTTTCGTATGTACAATCAAGTGCGTTGTCCGTAGTAGGCCTTCGGGCCGTGCTTGCGGGAATAGTGCTTTTCGATGAGGTCGGGGTTCATGCGGATGGCGGGGTTGAGCGCCACCGAGAGGGCGGCGATCTTCGCCACTTCCTCAAGAATAAGTGCGTGCTCCACGGCGTCGGCGGCGTCGCGTCCCCAGGTGAACGGGCCATGGTGGACGGCGAGCGCGCCCGGCGTGGCGACGGGGTCGAGGCCGCGGCCGCGGAACGTCTCCACGATCACGTCGCCCGTCGCCTCCTCGTAGGCGTCGCGGATGCGGTCGGACGGGATTTCGCCCGTCACCGGCACGTCGTCGTGGAAGGTGTCCGCGTGCGTGGTGCCGATGTTCGGAATCGCGCGCCCGGCCTGCGCCCACGCCGTGGCGTGGGGCGAGTGCGTGTGCACGACGCCGCCGATTTGGGGGAACGCCTTGTAGAGGACAAGGTGCGTGGGCGTGTCGCTGGAAGGCCGGTACCGCCCTTCCACCACCTGGCCGTCGAGGTCCACCACCACCATGTCGGACGGCTTCATGCCGTCGTACGGCACGCCGCTCGGCTTGATGACCACAAGCCCACGCGCGCGGTCGATCTCGCTCGCGTTGCCCCAGGTGAGCACCGCGAGCCGCTCGCGCGCAAGCGCGAGATTGGCCAAACAGACTTTCTCTTTCAGTTCTTCAAGCACGCTGGAATTATACCCCATCGCAGGGGCGAGGGCAAGGGGTTTTTGCCGCCACGACCACGCAAAGGATTTGTGCTTGCGCCGCGCGGGCACATCTGATACATTTATAGGCGTTCAGCAAGGATAGCAGATTTTGAAGGAGAGCAGAAATTGGACAGAGACAAACTAATCACATGGTGCATCGCGGGCGCAGGCAGCGTTGCCATACACGTATTCATCATTCTTCTTTTCGTATGGTCCGGCAAATCGTCCAGCGTTCCCACGCCACAGCCAGCACCTGTCGCAGCGGAAACGAAGGCGGCGACGCCCATTTTGCCGACCCCGGAGACCCCGCACGCAACGGCCGCGCCCACGGCCCTACCCGCACCCGCGCCGGTGACCGCGCCCGCGCCAACCGGACCCCGCACGCAAGACTACAAGGTGAAGCCGGGGGATAACCTCACGCGCCTGGCGCGCAACGCCGGCACCACGCCTGCGGAACTCGCCAAGCTCAACGGCGTCGACGAGAAGGAGCTCGCCAAGCTCAAGGTGGGCCAGATCATCAAGCTCCCGGTCGCCGACTAGACCGTCAGGTCTCCTGCACCTGTTCGGCGGGGGCCTTCCACATCATGAGGACGGTGAGCCCGCCCAGCACCGCGCACACGAGTATCGTCGCGTAGGCGGCGTTCCAGCCCCATGTCTGCGCCATCCAGCCGAAGCCGATGCCGCTCACGACGGTGGAGAGGTAGCCGAGGATGCCGAGGATGCCGCCCGCCGCCGCGGCCGCGCGGGGCGTGGCCTGCTGCGTGGAGGAAATGCCGAGGAGCGCCTGCGGACCGTACACGAAAAAGCCGATCAGCGCGAACGGGACGAGCTTCACCGCGAGCGGCGCGGACTCGGGCACGGCCCAGAAGGCCGCCACCGCGAGCGCGATGCCGAAGAAGCAGAACACGCACGTGCGGTGCGTGCGGCTGCCGAACACGTGGTCGCTCACCCAGCCGGCCGCGATCATGCCCAGGTTGCCGCCGATGATCTCGAACACGAAACAGAGCGTGGTGGCCGCCGCGAGCGTGAGGGACTTCGACTCCATCAGCAACGTGGGGCCCCAGTCAAGGGCCGCGAATCGGACCGTGTTGACGAAGAAGTTGGAGATCGCGAGAATCCAGATGTACGGGTTCTTCAGCACGTGGTCGCGCACGAACGCCTTGTAGGCGGCGCTCTCCTCCTTCGTCCGGACGACGGAGACCTTGCGTCCGGGAATGGGCGGCAGCCCCACGTCCTCGGGCGAGTCCTTCATCGCGAAGAAAAGCCCGACCGATCCGGCCATCGCGATGCCGGCCGGCACGAGGAAGCAGAGCCGCCAGGCGTTGAAGTGCGGAATGATCCACCAGCCGAGGAGCGCGAACACGCCCCCCGCCCCGATAGAGTGCGAGAGGTTCCAGATGGCCTGCTTCGTGGCGAGCTGGTTAGGCGGGAACCAGAGCGGCAGCGTCTTGACGCACGGCCCCACGCCCATGCCCTGGAAGTAGCTGTTGAGAATGTAGAGGATGCCCATCGTCCAGACGAGGGCGGACGCGGCGGACACGCCCTTGGCGACCGCCGGCGCCGCGCCCCCGAGTGCGATGAAGTCGCTCACGCCGAACACGACGTTCACGATGGCGCAGACGAAAAGCCCGAACGACATCACCTTCCGCGCGCTGTTGCGATCGGTCAAGATGCCGTTCGTGAAGCGGGCGAGGCCGTAGAGCATCCCGCCCGCCGTCAGGAACGCGCCGAGCTGCACCTTGCTGATGCCGATCCCCCCGAGGAGCGGCATGGCAAGGGAGAAGTTCTTCCGGATGATGTAGTAGAGGGCGTAGCCGCCCATCGTCACCAGCAACGTCTCCCACTGCCACCAGCCCAGGCTCTTCCGCGTCTTCGTCATGTCTGCGCGTCCTTTACTTCACTTCCCACACGCCGCCGGGCCCGAAGAGCTCGTCGAGGAGCTGGCCGGTGAGGCCGAGGCGGTCGACGAGGTCGAGCGAGAAGTAGCGCGCGCGCATGTAGGGGACGCCCGCGTACGTCTCGCGGAACCGCGCGCGCGTGACGCCGATCATCTCCGGCTCGTAGGGCGCACCGACCTTCTTCAGGTTTTCGCACACCTCCTCGAACGGCATGAGCTGCGCCTTCATCTTCGCGGACAGCTCCGGCCACTTGTCACGCACGAGCATGAGCTCCGTGCGCAGCTCGTCGCGCGTGGGGAACTTCTTCGGATACTCCATCATCGCGCGCTGGATGTGCGCGGGACGGTTCCCGAACACCTTGGGGAACGTGGCCGCCACGGTGTCGAAGTCGGGCCACCACTTCGCGACGGTCGCGTCCACGTCGAGGTTCGCGAGGTCCTGGCGGAGCAGGAACTCGATCGTCTTCGTGGAGATGAGCGTGCCGATGCCCACCTTGAAGCCGTGCGACACGGGCAGGCCGTTGTAGCAGAGGTCCTCCATGTCCCAGTAGTGCGACACCTGGTGCTCCGTGCCGGAGGCCGGACGCGACGAGCCCATCACCTGCATGGCGAAGGCGCTCATCACGAGGCCCGCGCAGAGCTTCTCGGTCTCGGCGATGTCGCCGGACGCCGCGCCGGCCGGGTTCGACAGAGACTCGCGCAGCGGTCCCTGCACGAACTTCCACGCCGCGGGGTGGATCAGCTCGCTGCCGATCGCGTCCGCGAGGATCCAGTCCGCGCCCGCAGGGATCTTCGCGATGAGGTCGGCGTAGCCGGAGGCCACCATCTCCTTCGGCGCCTCGGCGGCCACCTTGGAGTCGACGATGCAGCCGAGCGGCGCCTTGCACGCGAGGGTCTGCTTCATGCCGTCCTTCGTGATCGCCGCGCCGTAGCTCGTGTAGCCGTCCATCGAGGCGGCCGTGCCCACCACCATGTACCGGACGCCCGCCTCCTCCGAGGAGCGCTTCACGATGTCGTTGATGGTGCCCGAACCCACGGCCACCGGAACGCCGCCGGAGGCGCGGATGACCTCGCGCACCTCGTCGATCCACTTGTACTCGGCGTGGAACCATTCGCCGCCGGGGCAGAGCACGTGACGGTCGCATTCCACGCCCGCCGCCACGAGCAGCTCCTCCACGCGCGCGCCCGCCACCTGGCGGGTGCGGGGGTCTTCCACGACGAGCGCCTTGCGCGCCTCCGGGAAGAGCTCCTTGAACATCTTCGCGGCGTCCTCCGTGGCGCCGGCGCGGATCACGCAGGCCTTCGTGTCGGTCGTCTGCTTGAGGGCTTCGTCAATGAGTGACATGTCAGATCTTCCTTCTTTTTTTTAATTCGACATCCGTCATTCTTAATACTTAACTCTTAACTCTTAATTCTTCACTTCCCCTTCGCCGCGCGTTCGGCCGCCAGGAGTGCGAGCGGGTTGTCGCTCGTGTTGGTGTCCGCGCCGAGCGAGCGCGAGAGCGCGTAGTCCTGCTCGTTCTGAACCATCCAGAGCGAGACGACAAGTCCCTTGGAGTGGGCGTAGTCCACCATCTCCTTCGTGGTGCCCTTCAGGAGCGGCGCCACGCCGCAGCAGCCGAGCTCGACGGCCTTGTCGATCGCCTCCTTCGTGGCGAACTTGCCGACGTTGAGGCTGATCGGCGCGTCGGGGTAGAGGCGGCGCATGGTGCTGAGCGTGTCGGCGTAGAACGAGATGAACACGTACGTGCCGGGCTCCATCGTCTTCACCACGGTGTCATGCACCTTGCGGCAGTAGTCGTCGAGACGCGCCTGGCTGCCGAGCGACTTCAGGTTCTCCTTCATCTCCCACTCCACGCGGATGCCCGTCGCGCCCTTGAAGACGTCCGCGAGCTGCTGGAGCGACGGCACGTTCTCGCCGGAGCGCTTCAGCTTGAGCGCGGTCACCTCGGCGAAGGTCATCTCGCAGACCTTGCCCTTGCCCGTGGTGGTGCGCTCCACGTTCCCGTCGTGCATGATGATGAGCCTGTCGTCCTTCGTCATCCGGACGTCCGTCTCGAAGCCGCGCACGCCCGCCTTGAGGCACTTGGCGAACCCGCCGGCCGCGTTGTCGTCGTACTCGCCGCGGCTGCCGCGGTGCGACACGATCATCGGCTTCTCCGCGAGCTCGCGCCACGACTTCTCCGCGCAGCACGCCTTTTTCGTGCACGCCGGCCTCTCGCATGCCTGTTCCTTGCACGCCGTGCAGCATCCCGCCGCAACAAGCGCAAGTCCCGCCACCATCATCATCTTCTTCATCTCATTTTCCTTTCTTTGAATGATTGAAATCAGTCCTGGACGTGGTCGAACGTCTCGACCACGATCGCCGGGGGCGTGCCCGTGTACTTCTCGAGGTCCGCAGGCGTCGTCTCGCCGGAGAGCACGCACACGAAGTCGACGCCCGCGTTGTCCGCGATCGCCTTGTCCGTGTAGAGGCGGTCGCCCACCACGGCGATCTCCTCGGGCTTGAACTTCTCGAGCACGGGCGCGAGGAGCGTGGGCGACGGCTTGCCGAACACGTGGCTCGGCTTCATGCCGTTCGTGATCTCGAGGAACTTCATCATGCCGCCGATGTCGGGGATCGGGCCGCGCTCGCTCGGGCAACAGTTGTCGGGATGCGTCGCCACGAAGTCGACGGGCGTCTGGTTCTGCGTGCGGATCGGGCACATCGGGCTCGGCGGGCAGTTGCGCATGTTCCAGAGGCTCGTCGCGTCCGCCAGCTTCGCGTACGTCAGCTCCTTGTCGTACGTGAGCGCAATCAGCTCGTTGCGCTCGGGGTCGTAGTCGAGCGACACCCCCGCGTCCGCCAGGCGCTCCGCCATGTGCGCCTTCACCTTCTCGCTGGAGATGAGGTAGACGGACGTGTATCCCTTCTCGCGGATGTACGACTCGAGCGTGATGAGCGGCGTGAGGATCTGCTCCGGCACCACGGGGATCGCCGCGCCGGAGATCTTCTTCATGTACTCCTCGGGGCACTTCGAGGTGTTGTTCGTGAGGTAGTAGAACGCGAAGCGCCCGCTGTTCGTCGAGTCGATCACGAACTTGACCGCGGACGGGATCGGGTTCGGGCCCATGAACAGCGTGCCGTCGAGGTCGCAGACGAACGCCTTTTTCTTCGAGAGGTCAAATGCCATTCTTTGCTCCATTCCTTACTTATCCGAATCGTAGCTGTTGGCGCGGACGTTCCACAGCAGGAGGAAAAGCACCGCACCGACGGCCGCCACGCCCGCGATCACCAGCACCGGTGCGCGCCACGCGCCGGTGGCCTGGGCGAGCGAGCCGCACACCTTCCCGCTCACCGCCACGCCGACGTACGAGAACAGCGAGATGAACCCGATCGACGTGCCCGCGTAGAGTTTCGTGGACGTGTTCGTGGCCGTCACGCCCGTGAGGGCCTGCGGACCGTAAAGGGTGAACCCGGCCAGACAGAGCGCCGCCACCGCGAGGAAACCGGTCGCGCCACCCGCGGGGAGGAACCAGAACGCCGCCACGAGAGCGGCCGTGATTGCCATCAGGAACAGGCACAGGCGCGGCGCACGGCCGCCGAAGAAGCGGTCAGTGGCCCACCCCGCGAACAACATGCCCGCAATGCCCGCGAACTCGAAGAGCATGATCGCCGTGCCCGCCTCGCTCGACGTGAGGCCCTTCGCCTCCTGGAGCATCGTGGGGCCCCAGTCCGCCACGAGCGCGCGCGCCGCGTTGATCGAGAAGTTGCAGAGGCCCAGCATCCAGATGACGGGGTTGAGGAACACCATCCGCGCCATGGAGGGGCCATTCGCGGGAGGGACGCGCTCCTGCGCGTCCGCACCCTTCTCGGTCGCGCAGGAGCGCGACCCTCCCGTCTTCTCGGTCGCGCAGGAGCGCGACCCTCCCGTCTTCTCGGTCGCGCAGGAGCGCGACCCTCCCGTTTCGGTGCCCGGCAAATCCGGCAGTCCCTCCTCCTTCGGCGTACCCGGCAGCCACAGCCACATCAAAACAAGGCCAAGGAACCCGAGCGCGGCCATCGACCAGAAGCACCACTTCCACATGCCCACGCCCTGGTGCGCGCTCCCGATCACGCCGAGGCCCATGATCACGCCGCACACCTTCGCAACGAGACCGCCGCCGATCGAGTGCGACGTGTTCCACACGCTCATCTTCGTGGCGAGCTCCTTCGGCGGCACCCAGAACGCGATCAGCTTGGCGCACGGGGGAAAGCCCGTGCCCTGGAAGAACTGGTTGGCGACGAGCAGGGAGCCCAGCACCCAGGCGAGCGCCACGGCATGCGAGCCGTCGGCGGACGCCGCGGACGCGCAGGAGCGCGTCCCTCCCCCGAACAGCGCGGCGATCTGCGGCGCGAAGCCGAAGGCGACGTTGATGAGCGTGCACGTGAGGAGTCCGAAGCAGAGCATCTTCCGCGGATTCACCTTGTCGCCTACCACGCCGTTCACGAACTTCGAGATGCCGTAGACGATTCCGCCCGCCAGCAGGAAGTTGCCGAGCGTCGACTTCGAGATGCCGCAGTCCTGCTCGAGGCCGGGCATCGCGAAGGAGAAGTTCTTCCGCATGAAGTAGAAGAGCGTATAGCCGATCATCGTGGCGAAGAGCATCCGCCACTGCATGCGGTTGAAGCGACGGTCCGTCGCCGGATCGTCAAAGAGCCGCATCGCGCTTCCCCTTCCAGCCTTCGGTCTCCTTCATCCACTCCTTCGCCTTCGCCCAGTCGAAGGGCGGCGCGCCGTAGAGGAAGTGGTTGCGCAGCGTCTCGCCGTCGCACGCGTACTCGATGAGGATGAGGCCCTGCCCCGCGAACGGGATCTCGCCGAGGCGCGTCTTCGAGTTGGCGGCCACCTCGTAGTCGGCGTCGAACAGCACCTTGCCGCTCTCGCGGTCGGTGAACTTCGCGTGTCCCTTCACGGGATGCCGGCTGTCGTTCACGGCCCAGGCCACGTGGTCGTCGCCAAGCATCACGAGCTGGTTGCGCTGCACGCTCCGCAGCGCGAAGTACGCCTGCTTCTTGCCGCCGTACCAGTCCACCACCGCGTCGGAGATGATCGGCCAGCCGTCGCGCACGTTCCACCAGATGAGCCCGTTGAAGCGCGTGAACTTGCGGCTGCGGAACACCTCGCAGAAGGTCTTCATCGCCTCGGCCTGCACGAACTGGCTCTGGTCCACGAACGTCTCGAGGTCGCGCGCCACGCGCCCGAACATGATCTTCGTCTGGTTCGTCATGAGGTTGTTGCGCGTCGAATGGCGCATCGCGCCGGGCGTGACCGAGGCGTTGCAGGCCTTGATCTGCCATTCGTCGTTCCAGTGGAAGTCGCGGTGCGGGTCCTCGCCCGTGATCTCCTTCCACGGGAAGACGGCGCCCGGCGTCATCATCTTCTTGAGCGACTCCACGTTCGGGCAACCGTGGTACCCCATCTCGCTCGCGAACCAGCACGGGCTGTTCGTGTAGAACGGCACCTTGTAGTAGGCGCGCGCGCCCCAGAGGTGGTCCTCGCTCGGTTTCGCCTTGCCGGCCGCCACGTCGGGCGAGTAGTAGGGCGACGAGGGCAGGTACGGACGCGTGAGGTCGTATTCGAAGAGCACGTCGGGGATCGTCTTGCGCGAGTTGCGGTCCTTGTTCGGGTCGCGGGCGAGCTTGTGGCCCACGAACCAGCGGAACGCGCCGTCGTTCTCGTTGTTGCCGCTCCAGAGCGCGAGGGACGGGTGGTTGCGGTGGCGGATCACGACGGACAGCACCTCCTCGCGCGTCGCGCGGGCGTAGTCGTCGTCCTGCGGGAACACGCCGCAGCCGGTCATGAAGTCCTGCCACACCATCACGCCGTTCGCGTCGCACCAGTCGAAGAACGCGTCCGGCTCGTACACGCCGCCGCCCCACACGCGCACCATGTTACAGTTGAGGTCGGCCCACATCTCGAGCGTGGGGATGAGGTGCTGCATGTCGCGGCCGTGGAAGGAGTCGAGCGGCACCCAGTTGGAGCCGCGCACGTAGATCGGCTCGCCGTTCACCTTGAAGAGGAACTGGCCGGGACGGTCCGGGCCGTACACGTCGTCGCGCACGAGCTCGATGGAGCGCACGCCGATCTTGCGCGCGTCGCGCGCGAGCACCGCGCCGTCAGGTCCCACGATCTCGGCCACCGCGTCGTAGAGCGCCGCCTCGCCGCTGCCGCGCGGCCACCAGAGGTCGGCGTTCGAGAGCGTGAAGTCCACCATCGGGTGGTAGGTCACGACCGGACGCTCCTCCTTCACGCACACCCTTCCGCCGCGCGAGAGCGTGCAGCGGAGGCGGGCGTTGTCGAGGACGGAGAAAGGCGCCTCAAGGCGCGAACGGAACTTGAAGTCGGCCCGGCGCTTCGCCACGTCGAGGTTCTTGATCATCCACACGCATTCGCGGAGGCGCACGGGATCCTCGATCTCCAGCGACACGCTCCGCCACAGGCCCTGCACGAATACGCGCGGGAAGATGTCCCAGCCGCCCATGTGCGCCGCCTTGCGGTAGCGCTCGCCGTCCGCGCCCGGCTCGCTCGGGCCGCCCATCTCGCCCACGGTCGCGTACTGCGCGTCGAGAAGCACGGGACGCAGCAGCACCTGCACGGTGTTCGCGCCCTTCTTCAGGCGGCGCGTCACGTCGAAGCGGCGCTCGATGAGCATGTTCTCGGACTCGCCGATCTTCTCGCCGTTGAGGAAGACGTCCGCGAGCGTGTCGATGCCGCCGAACACGAGCGCGGCGCGCGCGCCGCTTGCCACGTCCACGGCCGGCGCGTCGAATGTCTTCGTGTAGAGCCACTGGTAGCCCTCGTACGGACGCAGCTTCAGCACGTTGAGGCCGATCTCCATCGGGGGCAGGACGCCCGCGTTCACGAGGTCGAGCTCGCAATTGCCCGGCACCGTCGCCTTCACGGTCTTGAACGGCACCGCAAGCGGCAACGCGCGCACCGCCCCGGCGTCCGGCTGCGGAAAGTAGTCAAGCCGCCACTCGCCGTTCAGGCAAACCGTAGATGCACCCTGCAGGGCGACCGCCACTGCCGCCGCCAGACCCGTCATCAGTCGTTTTTTCATACGCTTCTTATCCTTTCACTTCGCGTGCTGGAGGAATTATACCACATTCCGCTTCCCCTTACACGCTAGGAACGAAATTCACTCCGTGAGGGCGAGCCACACGCGGAGGAGTTCACTAACGCTCCAGGCTTGCGCACGGCAACCCTTCTGCGCGTGCGGCGCGTCGCCGTCGGCAATCTCGGAAATGTGGCAGAGGCAGCCGGAGTTGATATTCTCCACGGACGACGCGAGCAGCGAGAGCGCCGTCTCGGCGCTCGCCTGTCCGCTCGCCGCGAGCGCCTCGGCATAGAGCGGGAACGGCCACGCCCACACCGTGCCGTTGTGGTAGGCCGGCTTGCGCACCGTGTCCTCGTCGCCCGCGTACACGCCCTTGTAGAGCGGATGGTCTGCCGCGAGCGAGCGGACGCCGCCCGGCACGAGCAGACGCTCCGTCGCCGCAAGCACGCCCGCGCGCAGCGCGTCGGCGTCGGCGGGCAGCGCGCCGAGCGCAAGCGCGAAGAGCTGGTTCGGACGGATCGCCGGATCGGGCCGCGCGTCCGCCGCCGCCTCGCCGTTCGGCGCGTCGAGGCAGTCGCAGAGGTACGGCCCCTCCGGCGCGCGCACGGCGAAGAGGCGCGCGAGCGACTGCGACGCCTTCTCCGCGAGCTCGCCCCACTTCCCGCCGAGGAACCGCAGCGCGGCGATCCACATCGCCTGGATGTCCACGGGATAGCCGTGGCGCGGCGTGCAGGCGGGGTAGTTCGTGTCCATCCACGTGAAGTGCGACGGCGCCCACACGAGCCCGCTCGCCGCGTCCACGCGGATGCCGTTCGGCGTGCCCTTCACGTAGTTCGCGGCGATGGACTCCATCACGTCCGCGAGCGTGCGCCCACCGCAGTCGGTACGGAGCACCTTCTTTCCGAGCTTCGCCACGAGGTCGCGCACCGCGAGGATGAACCACAGCTGCGCGTCCACCGTGTCACGGTTGCCGGCCGTCTCGCCGTAGATGATGTTCGGGAGCGTGCCGTTCTCCTCGAAGCGCGCGAACGCGACGAGGATCTTGAGCGCGTCGTCCGTCTTGCCCGCCGCGATCGCGCCGCGCAGGAAGATGAGCGTGTCGCGTCCCCAGTCGAGGAACCACGGATAGCCCGCGATCACGGTCTTCACGTCGTCGCGCCGCACCACGAAGAGGTCGAGCGCGCGCGTGAGGGCGTCGGGAAGCGGCAACACGGGAGGGACGCGCTCCTGCGCGTCCGCCACGGTCGCGCGGGAGCGCGACCCTCCCGGTGCGGTCGCGGGGCAACGCGACCCTCCCGGTGCGGTCGCAGTAAACTGCGACCCTCCCGAAAGGTAATCGGCAGAGAGAATGGCTGTGGTGCCGGATGCGAAATCGCACGCGAACCAGCCGGGCGAGAAGAGGTCGCCGCACGGCTCCTGTCCGCGCTCCGCCTCCTCGGGATGTCCCACGCAGTACGTCCACGCCGGCTCCTCGTGGAACGCGCCGCCCTGCGCGGTGAACACGAGACGGTCGTCGCCGTAGGGCTGGAACGTGAAGCCGTCCGCCGCCGTGCGCACGGCCCCGGGCTTGCCGAACGCCTGCTCCACCGCGCCCTGCGCCTTCGTGGTCGCGTGGAAGCTGCGCCATTCGAGGTCGGGACGGAACACGATGCGCACGGGGTCGCGCACGTCCCGCGCGCCGCCGGAGACGCGCGTCACGGCGAGGCGCGCGCCGTTCGCGCCGGGCACGAGCGAGAGGCGGAAGTCGAACACGGCGAGGCGCCCCATGCCGCAGGGCATGCGGAAACGCCACGTCGCGAAACGTCCGGCCGGATCGGCGGTGAACGATTCGAGGCAGTCCTTGTTGAACTCGCGGCTGTAGCCGTCGTGCTGGAGCCATGCCCGCGTGCGCGTCCAGAGGACGAGCCGGTCGCCGGGCACGATGACCTTCGGGTTGGCGGAGAACGTCGAATCGTACTGACTGAGGATCTCGCCCCACGCGACGGGCAGTTGCGCGTCCGCGCCCGCCCCGTTGGAGAGGACCGTCTTGAGCGTAGGGTCGAAACGGACCTCGGCGCCCGTGACCGTACACTTCACGCGCGCGGCGGAGGCGGGCGGCGGCACGAGCACGCGCGACCGCGCGCGGCGCACGCCGTCCGCCTCAAACACGGCCATCTCGAGGTCGTAAGCGTCGCAACGCGTACCATCTCCGGAATAGGCGGGAAGCGCGAGCGTGGCGGCGTTGTCTTCGGAGCAGGCCGCGGCGCGCGTCACGTCGTTGGCACCCACCACGCGCACGCGGAACGCGTGTGGCGCGAGGATGCGAAGCGCGCAGCCCGCCGGCACCACCACGTCGCGGTGGGCGTCCTCCGGCCAGCGCCAGGTCATCGCCAGAGCCTGCGCCGCCTGGAAGGCGGCTTTCCCAGTTAGGTCGGCACTAACTGGGAGAGCCGCCAACTTGGCGGCGGAATTAACTGGGAAAGCCGCCATCTTGGCGGCGGAATTTCCTGCCGAGAGCGCGAGCACTTCGCCCGGCTCGAGCCAGACGCCGGCGGGAGGGTCGATGTGCATGGGCTTGCCGGAAACGAGCTCCGTCACCCGCGTCGCGTCGAAGACGGACATGTCCCACTTCACGGTGGCGGGGTGGTTGCAGTCGAGGTTCGCGAGCACGAGGACGGGCGCGCCGTCGTCGCAGAGGCGCACGACGGCGAGCGTGTTGCCGTCGCCGCGCGTGATCAGGCGCTCGCGCACGCCGGGACCGAACGCGGGATGCGCGGCGAGGATACCGTTGAGGCGGGCGATGAGGTCCACCATGTTGTCGGACGCGTCCCAGTTGAGGTCGCCGCCGTCGTGCACGTCGATCTTCTCGGTGGCGTACCACTCCACGCCGTTCGCGATGCCCCACGCGCCCTGGTGGCTGAGCAGCGCGGCGAGTTGCACGCGCAGGCGGGCGTAGACCTTCCCGCCCTTCGCGAGGCGGTCGTTGTCGTGCGTCTCGGCGAAATGCACGAGCGAGCCGTACTTTTCCGCGCGCGCGATCGCGCCGGGCAGGTACCACTCGAACGCGCCGCGGTCGTAGGTCTGGAAAATCTCGGAATAGGCCCAGTCGAGGTCGGCGCGCGCGAGCAGGGCGTCCGTGACCTCGAGCTTGCCGCCGAGGCCCTCGAGCATGAACACGGTGTCGGGATGCTCCTCGCGCACGCGGGCGACGATGTAGTTCCACGTCTCCTCGGGGATCATGTAGCCCGCGTCGCAGCGGAAGCCGTCCACGCCGAACCGACACCAGAAGAGGAACACGTCGGCCATGTAGGCGCGCAGCTCGGGCTTCGCGTAGTCGAGCTCCACGAGGTCGGCCCACGTCACGCCCCACGCGCCAGGCGAGACGAACGTGCCGTCGGCCTCGCGGTGGAACCAGTCGGGGTGGTGGGTCTGGAGCGCGGACGCCCAGCCGGTGTGGTTGGCGGGGAGGTCGATGAAGAGGCGTCCGCCGCGCGCGTGGACGGCGTCGACGAGCTCGCGGAACTGGTCGAGGGGCGTCGCCTTCACGTCGAACTCGGCGCACGCGGGGTCGACGCTGAAGAAGTCGGTGGCGGCAAACGGACACCCCTTCTTCCCCATCACGCCGTAGGTGACGGGCACGGGGAACGGCGGGAGGGTCTGAACGATCGTGAAGCCCATCTTCCCCATGATCGTGTCGAGACGGCGCACGACCTCGCGGAACGAGCCGAACTGGCGCACGAACACGGTGTAGATCGCGTTCGCGCGGCGCGTGGCGGCGGGGGCCACCTTCACGTGGAAGTTACGCCCCTCGGGCCATACGGGCGTGCGCGTGCCGGCGGGGAAGAAGCACGCCTTGGCGGAGAACACGCCCACCTCGTCGAGGCGCACCGCGCACCGGTACGTGCCGGGGCTCGTCTCCTTCATCGGGATGTCGTTCCACGCCTTCGCGAGGGGCACGATCCCCTGCTCGGTCTCCTCGATGATCTCGCGGCGGCGCACGGACGCCGCGCCGAGGTTGGTGCGCAGCACGGCGCGGCCCTTGCGCGGCGCGTCGAGGGTGAGCGTGACGACGAGCTCGTCGCCTTTCCAGCGGAGCAGGTACGAATCGGGACCAGGTGTCTGTTTCAGCGTCATAGAGGCGTGTATTATACCACAACACCGCCCACACCGTGCGAGTTTTTGCTATAATAGCGCGGTGGACACACTAGTATCATGAAGAGAATCCTCTATCTGCACGGCTTCGCCTCGTCGGGCGCAAGCGGCACGGTCGAACTCCTGCGGCGGGAGTTCTGGGAGCGGACGGATCCCGCGCACCGCGCCGTGGTGACGGCGCCGGACATCCCGGTCGACCCGCTGGAGGCGTGGCCGATGCTCGAGGCGCTCGCGTACGACGAGATGCCGGACCTGATCGTCGGCACGTCGATGGGCGCCTGGTACGCGCAGCAGCTCCACGGGTTCCTGCGCATCTGCGTGAACCCCTCGTTCTGGCTCTCGAAGAAGTACGACATCCTGCACGTGGGCAAGCACAAGTGGCTCAACCGGCGGAAGGACGGCGCGACGGAGTTCCACGTGAAGAAGGAGACGATCGAGCACTTCCAGGAGATGGAGGAACACCAGTTCGACGGCGTGACGGACGACGACCGCACGCTCTGCCACGGGCTCTTCGGCGAGGAGGACACGCTTCTCTCGGCCGAGACGCGCCCCGTGTTCGAACAGCACTACCCCGGCATGTCCCGCACGTTTCCCGGCGGCCACCGCCTCAACGCGGACGCCGTCACGCACGTGCTCCTGCCGTTCATCCGGTCGCTTAACGTCATCTGATTCAACCTCAAACTGGCGCGGAGACGTTCAAAAGGCTTGCCATTTCATCCCCGCCCATGTTATACTGCCGTTCATTTCTGATGCAAAAGAGTATAGACCCATACATGAAGATATACCCATACATGAAGAAGATATTGCTTGCTCTCGCCTGGACGACGAGTCTGATCAGCTGCGCGGACGCTGCGCCGGCGGACGCCGTGACCCAGGCCGACCTAAAGGCCCTGATCGAGCGCATCAACCGGCTCGAAGCCGAGAACAAAGCGCAGGCGAAGCGCATCGCCGAACTGGAGGGCCGGGTTCTTTCGAACAAGGCCGCGACAGGCGCGGTCCTCCCGAACGAGGCCGCGACGAACGAGATGGAGATTGCCAAGGACGAGGACACGCAGGTGGGCGAATCCGGACGCATCTGGACGACCGGGAACGGGAAGAAGTTCCTGCTGGCCGACTCCACGGCCAACCTCTTCCAGCCGCTCACGGCACAGGGC
Source organism: uncultured Lentisphaerota bacterium (assembly GCA_900320225.1). Taxonomy (GTDB): domain Bacteria; phylum Verrucomicrobiota; class Kiritimatiellia; order RFP12; family UBA1067; genus RUG572. Next base: position 4,853 of record ONRL01000012.1, on the reverse strand, counting down.
CTCACGTTTACGCCCTACGGCTACATCACGTTCGAGGCGATCCACAACACGCACAAGACCGACGTCGACGCCTACACCGACTGGCTGCGTCCGCGCGGGAACGGCGGCAAGAACGGCGACCACCAGACCGTGTTCAGCATGAACGACTCGATCCTCGGCTTCAACGTGGGCTCCGCCGAGCTGCAGAACGGATGGAAGTTCGGCGGCAAGTTCGAGTTCGACCTCGCCGGCGACGACGCCGACCACCCCGACTTCCACTTCCGCCACCTCTATTTCGACATGGAGAACAAGGACGGCTGGAGCTTCCTCTTCGGCCAGACCTGGCACATCTGGAAGATGGTCGCGCCGCAGGAAATCGACGGCGCCTGGTTGGAGCAGACCGGCTATCCCTTCCGCCGCAGTCCGCAGGCCCGCGTGACGAAGCGCTGGGAGTTCGAGGACGGCGGCGCGATCGAGGCCCGCGTCGGCCTCGTCAAGAACGGCAACGGCATGGGCGGCGACCGCGACGGCGACGCGAACCAGGACAACACCGGTAGCGCCTGGTGTCTCGTCGAAGGCGCGCTCCTCTACGACCGCAGGACGTTCTGGGAGGATACCGACCGCCGCTGGCTCGTGGGCGTGGGAGGCATGTACGGACGCGACAAGAGCCACCGCGTCTTCATGGACGAGGACGGCGGCTTCGAGCGCTACGGAAAGTCCGACGAGTACGACAGCGACATGGTCATGGTCGCCGGCAAGCTGCCGTTCCTCGAGAAGTTCACCCTCACCGGACAGCTCTTCGCGGGCGAAAACCTCGGCGGCGTCCAGGCCGGCATCGGCCAGACCGTGGCAATCACCGACCCCACCCGCAAGGGCCGCGAGGTCTCCACGGTCGGCGGGTTCGCGGACCTGCGCTTCGACCTGAACGACATGTGGGCGTTTGCCGTCGGCTACGGCGCGGACGACCCGACCGACCGCGAGGCGAAGCACGCCGCCGACCGCATCTACAACGGGCGTGCCTACGCCGACGTCTTCTACCAGTTCAACGCGAACATCCGCTTCGCCCTCGAGTATGCGCGCCTGCAGACGAAGTACTACGCGCAGGACGACGCGGACGACGACCGCATCCAGTTCTCGGCGTACCTAGATTTCTAGCCCCCCGGCGGGCAACAAGGAGAAGAACGACATGGACAAGCAGAAAAGATCGAGTTGGTCGGGCCAGCTGGCGTTCGTGCTGGCGGCCGCGGCGTCGGCCATCGGCCTCGGGAACCTGTGGCGGTTCCCGTACCTGGCGGCGAAGTACGGCGGCGGCGTGTTCATCGCCGTCTACATCGTCCTGTCACTCACCCTCGGCTTCACGCTGCTGGTGACGGAGATCGCGATCGGGCGCTACTCGCGGCAGAGCCAGCTCACCGCGTTCAACCGTCTCGGACACCCGAGGTGGAATTTCCTCGGCGTCCTCTCCACCGTCGTCCCGCTCTTCATCCTCCCGTACTACAACGTCATCGGCGGGTGGGTCGCCAAGTACTTCGTCGCCTACGTCAGACTGGTCGCGGGCGGCGGCACGTCCATCGAGAACCCGCAGGCGTTCTTCGACTCCTTCGTGACCGCGCCGTGGGACCCGTTCGCCTACATGGCGGTGTTCACCGTCGTGACGTGCGCGGTGATCGTGATGGGCGTGAAGAACGGGATCGAGAAGTCGAACATCGTGATGATGCCGCTGCTGCTCCTGATGGCCGTCGGCCTCGCGGTGTACATCGGATGCCTCCCCGGCGCGGGCGAGGGCATCCGGTTCTACCTGGTGCCGGACTTCTCCTCGTGCGACAACATCGGCAAGGTGGTGCTCGGCGCGATGGGGCAGATGTTCTACTCGCTCTCGCTCGCGATGGGGATCATGATCACCTACGGCAGTTACATGCGGCGTCAGGACTCCGTGCCGAAGGCCGCCGTGCGGATCGTGGCGGCGGACACCTTCGTGGCCGTCCTCGCCGGCTTCATGATCATACCGGTCGTCGTGATGTTCGCGGCGAAGTCGGGCGCGGGCCGCGCCACCATCGACGCCGGGCCGGGGCTGATGTTCGTCACCCTCCCGAAGGTGTTCGCGGAGTTCGGCGCGACGGGCGCGTGGATCGGCCTCGCGTTCTTCACCCTCGTGCTGTTCGCCGCGCTCACCAGTGCGATCTCGATGACCGAGGCGTGCGTGGCGGCCGTGTGCGACTGCCTCCACGTGAAGCGGAACACGTCGGTCGCGGCGGTATGCGCCTGGTGCGCCGCGGTCGGCTCGCTCTCCGCGTTCGGCTACGGACGCTGGTCCGGGTTCAAGCCGTTCGGGCTCCCGGCGCTCGACTTCTTCGACAGCTCGATGAACGTCCTCACGCCGATCGTCGCCGCGCTCATCTGCGTGTTCGCGGGCTGGGTCCTGCGCCCGAAGCGCATCCTGGCGGAATGCCGCCGCGACGGCAGCGCCGTCGGGTTCAAGTCGTTCTACGCGGTGATGGTCAAGTTCATCGCGCCGCTTCTGGTGCTGGGGATCCTCGTCTCGGAAATCTGCCGTACGCTCGGCATCGGCGGCTGGAAAATCTGACAACATGCATCAACGGAACACACCAAAGGGAATCAACCATGTTTGACTGGTACGTATTCGGCTCGTTCATCGGCTACCTCGCCGTCGTGCTCGGAATCGGATTCTTCTTCTCGAACCGGCAGGAGACGCTCGGCGACTACTACCTCGGCGGACGGCACATGAACAAATGGGTCGTGGCGCTCTCGGCGCAGGCCTCGGACATGTCCGGCTGGCTGCTGATGGGACTCCCGGGCGCCGTGTACGTGGGCGGCTTCTCCGAGGCGTGGATCGGCATCGGGCTGCTCATCGGCACCTACCTCAACTGGAAGATCGTGGCGCACCGCCTCCGCCGCTACTCGCAGGCGTGCAAGGACTCGATCACCATCCCCGACTTCATCTGCAACCGTTTCCGCGACCCGACCGGCGTCTCGCGCATCGTCGCCGCCATCATCATCCTCGTGTTCTTCACCTTCTACACCGCGTCGGGGTTCGTCTCGGCCGCCAAGCTCTTCACCTCTACCTTCGGCGTGCCGGAGACCGTCTCCTTCGCCGGCCTCTCGATGTCCGGCTACTCGCTCTGCCTCTGGATCGGCGCCGTGGTGGTGGTGAGCTACACGCTCCTCGGCGGCTACATGGCCGTGTGCTGGACGGACTTCATCCAGGGCTCGCTCATGTTCGTGGCGATCGTGCTCGTGCCCGCGCTCGTGATCTGCAGTGCGGGCGGCTTCGCCGACTCGGTGGACGCGCTCAACGAGATCAATCCATACCTCCAGTCGCTCTTCACGAACGCGTCCACGGGCAAGGCCGCCGGCTTCATCGGCCTCGCCTCGTGCATGGCCTGGGGCCTCGGTTACTTCGGCATGCCGCACATCCTCGTGCGGTTCATGTCGATCGACAACCCGGCGGAGGTCAAGGGCTCCCGTCGCATCGCGATGAGCTGGGTGACGATCTCGCTCGGCGCCGCCGTGGTGATCGGCCTCGTCTTCCACCTCTACCTCCGGCAGCGCGGCCTCACGCTCGAGCAGGTCGGCGGCGACCCGGAGAAGGTGTTCATGGTGATGATCAACGGCATCTTCTCAAGCGGCTTCTTCGCCCGCGTGTTCGCCGGCATCCTCCTCTCGGCCATCATGGCGGCGATCATGTCCACCGCCGACAGCCAGCTGCTCGTCTCGGCCTCCAGCTTCTCGAACGACCTCTACAGGGTCGTGCTGCGGAAAAAGGCCACCAACCGCGAGCTGATCCTCGTCTCGCGCCTCGCGGTGGGTACGGTCGCGCTCGTGGCGGTGTTCATGGCGATGAACACGCAGAGCGAGTTCTTCAAGGTCGTGATGAAGATGGTCTCGTTCGCCTGGGCCGGCTTCGGCGCGGCGTTCGGTCCGCTGATCCTCCTCGCCCTCTTCTGGCGGCGCACGAACCTCGCCGGCGCGGTGGCCGGCATGGTGACCGGCGCGGTGACGTGCTTCGTGTGGAAGTTCGTGCTTGCCGACTACGCGGCGACCTACCCGATATTTGGCCTCTACGAGCTCGCGCCGGGCTTCGTCCTCGCGTTCGCCGCGACGGTGGCGGTGTCGCTCCTCACGAAGAAACCCGCCCCCGAGATCACCGCCGAGTTCGACTCCGTCGCAAACGACAATGAAGTCCAAAGCTCTTCAGAACGTACCCCCAATCGGCACGTGAGGCACACTACCTAACCAGCGCTTCGATCGCGCGGGCAAGACGCTCGCGGTGGGATTCCATCGGGGCTGGGTCCGTGGCGAACTCGGTCATGGATGAGTAAACGTCCTTCGGCACGGCGAGGAGCGCCTCGTACCGCGCGCGGTCGGCGGCGGAGAGCGACGCGCCCTTCTGCGCGAGCAGGCGCTTCAGCATCGCGAAATACTCGTAGTCCTCGATGCCGTCGCGCAGGAGCTCGAGGCGGTACGAGCCGACCGGCGCGTCCAGGACGGGCGCGGGCGGACGCCCGTTCGCCGCCGCGAGGGGCGGGTAGAGGAACCGACCGTCGCCGTTGCCCCACGGACGCTTCTCGCCGCGCTTCATCTTGCCGGCGGTCATCCAGCTCATCGCGTCCTCGTACGGGTTCTGCGGATAGTCCGGATAGGCGGCGCCGCTCGTCCACCACGTGGTGGTCCAGATCAGCACGCCCTGCACGTCCTCGCCCCACGTCTGCCACAGCCACAGGCGCATCTCCGTGCCGGGGTGGTCGATGAACTCGGTCACGTACGGCGCCTTCGGCCCGCAGCACACGTACCACCAGAACACGTCGCCCAGCGCGCGCGCGGCCTTCTCGCCGCTCGCGTGCAGGTTCGGCGTG
>ONRL01000010.1 GCA_900320225.1 uncultured Lentisphaerota bacterium | reverse complement strand
GCGGTTCGGGTTCGAGCCGCCGCCGCAGTTCGTCTGGTGGCTCTGGAACACGCACTGGAAGCCCTTGCCCTTCACGCCGCTCTCGCCGTACTCGAGCACGGTCGTGAACGTGTCGTAGCTCATGCGGCCGTCGACCCACTGGTAGAGCCCGCCCGAGGACATCGCGCTCTTCGGGTAGGGAATGTCCATGAACCACGCGACCGTGTCGATCTGGTGGCACATCCACTGGCCGGGCGTACCCGAGCTGAACGGCCAGAAGAGGCGGAACTCGAGGTACTTGCGTGGATCAAACGGATACTTGGAGGGATCGCGGTCGAGGAGCCACATCTTCCAGTCGATGTCCTCCTCCTTGAGCGAGGCGATGAGCGCCTCGGGGCGGCGCCAGCGCTTGGGCTGGTTGACGTTCCAGCGGAGGTCCACGTAGGAGATGTCGCCGAACTTGCCGGAGTTGAGGAACTCCTTGGCGGCCTGGTACTTCTTGCCGGAGCGGCGCTGGGAGCCGATCTGGAGCACGGAGCCGGGCACGAAGCCGGCCTTGCGCTTGGCGTCCACGGCGTCCTTCAGCATGTTGGCGGAGTACATGTCCTCGGCGAGCGGCTTCTCGCAGTAGGCGTCCTTGCCCGCGACGACGGCGTGGCAGGCGTGCTGCGCGTGCTGGAAGTCGGCCGTGGAGATGATCACGGCGTCGACGTCCTTGGCCTGCTCGTAGAGCGCCATGTCGCTCGAATAGGTGGCGATTGAGTGACCGAGCTTCTTCTCGATCTCGGGCTTGGCCTTCTCGAAGAGGCGCTTCTTCCACAGGTCGGCCACGGCCACCATGTCGAAGTTCAGCTCCTTGTTGTGGTGCAGGAAGCACGGGAGCAACGAGCCGCGGAAGCGGTCCGAATAGCCCACGCACGCCACGCGGACCGTCTCGTTCGCGCGGTAGTAGGGCCCGGCCGCGATGCCGGGCGCCGTCTGGGCCCGGAGAATGCCGGGGAGGGCCGCCGCGGCGGCGCCGATTTTCACGAAATCACGGCGGGATACGTCTGGGGTCATTTTTGTTCTCCTTTAGGTGTGGGTTCAAGGGGTTGGGGCGGCGGCTGCTCCTTCAAGGCGCGGAGCGCGTTCACGAGCGCGGCGTCGAACGCCTGGGAGAAGGCCGCCGAATAGTCGCCCTTCTCGGCGTCGCCCGTGCCGTCGCCGTCGCCGGAAAGGATCACGACGCGGGCGCCGCGACCGGCGCGCAACACGTCGATGCTCACGGCCGCGCGGGCCGCGCGGCGGTCGGCGTTGGAGCAGTCGAGCGACAAGTCGCGCACGAGCACCTCCACCTGCACGTCGGCGGAGGCGGAGCTGGACTGCGGCACGACGCGCCCGAAGCGGCCGTCCGCCTCCAGGCGCGCCCGCACGGCCGCGCGCAGCAAGGTGGACGGAGGCGAAGCGAAGACGTTGTAGGGGTCGCGCGCGACGCTGCCGTCCGCGCGGCGCACGACGAAAGCCGTGCTGTCGAACGGCGCCGTCACGGTGAGCGCGCCCTGGCGGGTGACGGAAAAGGCACCGGGGGTTGGATTGGTGGGAGGCGTGACGTTGGCCGGGGCGACGATCCACGTCTTCGGCGCGGGCGTCGAGGACGAGAGGCAGCCGGCGCAGAGGAGAAGCGCGGCCGCGGTGACGGCGCGTCCGGTCATCTGCCCTGCTCCAGTCGTTCGGCGCACCGGTCCGGAAGGCCGGCGTCGCGGATGCGCGCCTGCGCGGCCGCCACGTCGTACTCCAGGCGGCGGAAGCGGATCTGGCGCGCGGCCATGTCGAAAAGCACGTAGGACGCGCGCGGATCCCCGTCGCGGGGCTGTCCCACGCTGCCGACGTTGATGAAGAGCTTCTGGCCGAACTCGTAGGAGAAGTCGCGCGCCTCGTAGTGCACCACGCCGCCGGGCGTGTTCGCGTAGATGATCGGCACGTGCGTGTGGCCGTGGAAGCAGATCTGCGTGTACTGGTAGTTGAAGTTCGACTCCGCCTGCTGGTTGTCGAACACGTAGCCCCAGTGGTCCGGCATGTCCAGCGTGGCGTGCACGAGCATGAAGCCCATGATCGGCTTCTGGAGCGGCAGGTTGTGCAGCCAGCTCATGTCGTCGTTCGTCAGCTGGCTGCGCGTCCACTCCACCACCTGGGCGGCGGCGGGGTGGAAGTCGGCGAGGTTCGTGTCGAAGTACGACACGTAGTGGTCGTGGTTGCCGCGCACGACGGGGCACTGGAGCTCGTCGCGCACCACGCGGATGCACTCGGCCGGCGCGGCGTTGTAGCCCACCACGTCCCCCACGCAGACGTAATGCGTGGCGCCCTGCGCGCGCGCATCGTCCAACACAGTCTGAAGCGCCTCGATGTTCGAGTGGATGTCACCGAGAATGGCGTAGACTCTTCCCACGGTATCCGCGTCCTTTCTCAGCTCTTCAAGACGACGGCCGCGGCGATGCGCAGGTCCTCGACCGTGGTGATCTTCAGGTTCGGGACGTCCGTCTCGACGATCTTCACCGGCTCGCCGAGCAGCTCCACGGCGGCGGCGTCGTCCGTGACCTCCGCCTTCCGCTTCGCCACCTCGGCGTAGGCGCGCCGGATGAGGGAGGCGCTGAACGCCTGCGGCGTCTGCACGGCCCAGAGCTTCGATCGATCTTCCGTGCGCGTCACGGTGGTCCCCTTCTCGACGTACTTCACGGTGTCCCAGATGTGGCAGCCCACCACCGCCGCGCCCGTCCGCTTCGCGACCTTCACCGTCTCGGCGATCGTCTCGGGCTTCACGCACGGACGCGCCCCGTCGTGGACCACGACGACGCGCGTGTCCGAATCGACTTCCTTGAGTCCGTTCATCACGGAATCCTGGCGCTTCGGCCCGCCCGCCACGACCGCGCGCACCTTGGAAATGCCGAACATGCGCACGAGCGCCTTCGTGGCCACGATCTGGTCCTTCCGCACGACCACGACGACCTGGTCGACGTCCGCGCAGCGCTCGAACGCCAGAAGGCTCCAGGCCAGAACGGGTTTCGGGCCGAGGTTCAGGAACGCCTTGTCCGTTCCCGCGCCCATCCGCTCGCTCTTCCCCGCCGCCACGATGATTGCCGTCACCATTAAATCTAACCTTTCTCTTGTGTCCACAATGGACCGAAATCATTGGAGAGAAGTATATCAAAAAAGACGCACCGCGTCCAGCGTTCATCGGTTCCGCCAGAAAAGGCGCATTCCCAGGGCGAGGAACACGAGATCTGGCAGGATCGCCGCCGGGAACGGCGCCAGCCACCCGCGCGCGGCCAGCACCATGCAGAGAATCGAGAGGCCGTAGAACGCGAAGAACATCGACAGCGCGCCGATAATGCCCTTGGAAACGCTCTGCCGTCCCGTCGCAATGCCCATCGGGATGGCGAAAAGCGTGATGACGAGGCAGGCGAACGGCGCAACGGCCTGCGCCCACACGTCGTAGCGGTACCGCCGGCGCGTCCGTCCCTCGAGGTTGGCGTGCGTCTCCAGGTAGCCGATCCGGTCGCGCGTGGACATGTACGCCCATTCGCAATTCTCCCGCAGCAGCTCTTCCGGACGCTCGTCGAACTCGGGGAAACACCACAGGCCGGCACCCTGCGGCACGCTCTCGTCCTGCGTCTCCACGCCTTTCTCGTACCAGACCACGCGCGGCGCGAAGAAATACCACTGCCCGCCCTTGAAGACGGCGCGGGCCGACGAAATCCGGCGCTCGCGGTGCGCGGAGAGGTCCAGCAGCGAACCGGGATCGCGCACCGTCACCCGCACGTTCTCCAGGGCCCGCGCGCTCCGGGACCGGGGCATGTCCGCCTGCCAACGGCGCCCGGCCCTTTCGTTGACGAAGAGGACGCCTTTCGCCTCGTCCGTATCGGCGACGCTGAAATGCATGTCCTTGAACCGCTTCGCCCACGAACTGTGGCGCGGCACGTACGATTCGTTCACCCACGCGACGGCGCACGCCATGAACGCCGCCGTCGCGAGCACCGGCTTCACGATCGTGAAGAACCCGATGCCGCTCGCGCGCATCGCGACGATCTCCGAGTGCCGGCAGAAGCGCCACATCGTGTAGAGCGTGGCCAGCATCAGGCACGCGGGCGCCATCCACTGGAAATACGGCGCGAAATACCCCGCGAGGTACGCCGCCGCCGCCGGGATGCCGGGCTTCGCCGCCATGAGCCGGCTGAACGAGCCGAAAAGCTCGAACAGCAGGTAGATGGAGACGAATCCCGTCAGGCAGTAGAACAGCGGGACGCAGAACTCCCGGAGGATGTATCGCGTGAGGATCTTCATCGTCCAGCCGTCAGCGGGCGAGCCAGCCTCCGTCGCACGCGTACATGAACCCGGTCACGTAGTCGCTCGCCGGGGAGGCGAGGAACACGCAGAGGCCCTTCAGGTCGTCCGGCGTGCCCCAGCGGCCCGCCGGGATGCGGTCGAGGATCGCCTTGTTGCGCTTCTTGTCCTCGCGGATCGGGCGCGTGTTCTCCGTGGCGATGTACCCCGGCGCGATCGCGTTCACGCAGATGCCGTGCTTCGAGAGCTCGTTCGCCATGAGCATCGTGAGCGACTTGATGCCGCCCTTCGCCGCCGCGTAGCCGGGGATGAGGATGCCGCCCTGGAACGAGAGCATCGAGCCGATGTTGATGATCTTGCCGCCCTGGCCCTGCGCAATCATCTGGCGCGCCGCCGCCTGCGAGAGGAAGAACGGCGTGGAGAGGTTGATCGAGATCACGTCGTTCCAGTTCTTGGCCGAGTGCTCCACGAACGGCTCGCGGCGGATGATGCCCGCGTTGTTCACGAGGATGTCGAGGCGGCCGAGCGCCTTCACCACCTTCGCGACGATCTTCGGGCTCTCCTTCTCGCCCTTCGAGAGGTCCGCCTTGACGCAGAGGACCTTCCGTCCGAGCGCCTTGACCTTCTCCGCCGTCTCGGTCATGTCGATCACGTCGACGATCGCGATGTCCGCGCCCGCCTCGGCGAGACCCAGCGCGTACGCCTGGCCGATGCCGCGCCCCGCGCCCGTCACGACGGCCACCTTGCCGTCCAGCTTGAATTGATCCAGAATCATCTCTTTTCCTTTCTTTCTCAAACTATCAAACTATCAAACTATCAAACCATCAAACCATCAAACTATCAAACTCGCGCTCACCGCAACGCGCTGATCGCGATGCCGTCCATGTCGTCGAACACCTGGTTCTCGCCGCCCATGGCCCAGCAGAAGGTGTACGCGCGCGTGCCCACGCCCGCGTGGATCGACCACATCGGGCTCACCACCACGTCGTGGTTGTGCATCGCGAGGTGGCGCGTCTCGTCGCCCGCGCCCATGAAGTGGAACACCGTGGCGTCCGGCGCGATGTCGAAGTACATGTACATCTCCGTGCGCCGCTCGTGCGTGTGCGCCGGCATCGTGTTCCAGTTGCTTCCCGGCTCGAGGCGCGTGAATCCCATCACGAGCTGGCAGCTGTCGCACTTGCCGGGGAGGATGAACTGGTGGATCGTGCGGACGTTGCAGTCCTCCACCGTCCCGAGATGGCGGTGGTTCGCGTCCTCGAACTTGATGAGCTTCGTGGGATACTCCTTGTGCGCGGGGTAGCTCGCGAGGTAGAACTCCGCCGGCTTCTTCGCCGACTTCGAGGCGAGCAGCACCTTTTTCGCGCCCTTGCCCACGTAGAGGACGTCGAGCGGACGCAGCTCGAACTTCTTGCCGTCCACGGTCACCGTGCCCGCGCCGCCGATGTTGAGGATGCCGAGCTCGCGGCGCTCGCAGAAGTAGTCGCTCGCGAGCTCCTTGCCCGCCGGCAGCCCGAGCGGCTTCGTGGTGGGCACCGCGAAGCCCGCGATGCCGCGCTCGACCTCGCAGTACATCAGGTTCACCTTGCCCTTCTCGTAGAGCTTGGTATTGAGGAACGCCGCGCGCAGTTCCTCGGTTGTCATGCGCCGGTACTCGTTTTTGCCGGTCGTGTAGCGTACTTCCATGTGAAACTCCTTCTGTTTGGAAAACTTGAATAGTATACCATAAAATGGGCGGCCGCGCGGGGGCGCGGCTCTTCCCCCGTCACGGCGCGCTCTGGTCGCCGTCGAGACCGGGCATGTTTCGCGCGCCCACGGGTCCGCCGTCGGAGGCAAGCGTGTAGCCGGGCGAGCCGGGCTTCAGACGGTAGTCGCGCTTCGCGGGATCCACGAACTGCGGCTCGGCAAAGACGGAATCGAGGTCCATCTGCAGCTCCTTCACGTAGTCCGTCCACGGATAGAGGCGCCGGTCCTTGCCCTCCTTCCAGCGCATCGTCGGCACGTCCCCCTCGTTCCACACGAGGTTCCGGGAATGCAGAAGTCCATACCGCCAGTCGAGCGCGCTGCGGCACGTCCACTCCGTCGCACGGCAGAAGATGTTGTCGCGCACCACGAAGTTCGTGGTGGCCGCCCGGTTCGAGTAGTACATCAGGTGCGCGCCGTTGGGGTCGGGACGCTGCTCGTGCGCCCAGCCCGACCCGGCGTCCACGCACGTGTTGTGCTCGAAGCGGATGTTGCGCGTGAGCTTCGCGTTCCAGTACTCGAACGAGTACTCGCTGTTCCAGATCACGTTGTCGCGCCACGTGACGTCCGTCTCGTCGTCGTTGCGCCCCTGGTTCGTGAGCGCCGCGTCGTAGACTTCCCACAGGCGGTTGCGCTCCACGAGGTTGCCCGCGCAGTTGCCCCAGAACTCGATGCCGTTGCCGAAGCGGACGGGATAGAGCACCTTGCCCGTCTTCTCGTCGCGCCGCCAGAACTGGAGTCCGCCCCCGATCCAGCAGATGTCGCAGTTGCGGATCGTGATGTTGCGCGTCGAGCCGCCGCCGAACCCGTGCGCCGCGCCGTAGCGCACCCAGAGGCCGTCGTACACCACGTCATGCCGGCCGTTCTCGTTCACGACGTGCCGCGTCATCGCGAGCTCGATCGACTTGAACGCCTCGCCCGGGTTGCGCGGGAACTTCACCACCACGCGCATGTCGTCGGGATCGTAGCAGAAGTCCAGGTCATTCTCCATGCGGACCGACTTCTCCCACTTCGGGGTCTTCGGCACATCCCAGTCGGGATTCCGCCACTTCTTCACGCCCCACCGCGCGCCATGGTCGCAGATGAAGATGCCCACGTCCGCGGGGATGGAGACCGTCGGGTCCACCTCCGCGCGCCAGGCGCCGAGGATGCGGAAGTCGAACGTGCCGCCCACGGGCAACACGTCGCCGATCGCGAGGTGGAAGCACGGGTCGGCCGTGAGCTTCGCGCCCTTGATCTCCGTGAGCAGCACCGACACCTCGCGCCACTCCGCGCCGACCAGCTGGTCACGCCGCAAGAGGTCGCCCGCATGCGAGCCCGTCCACGGGTAGCTCCCCTGCATGAGCCGCACGCCCCTGAACGGGAACGGCTTCGACGCGCGCACCTGCATCTTGAGGACGACGCCCCCCGGGAAGTTCGCCATCTTCGGGCCCCAGACCTGAATGAGGTGCGGTCCCCGGCGCGCGCCCTCGCCCGTGCACGTCACGCGCCAGAACGGCGCGCCTCCCTCCTCGGACATCTTCCGCAGCGTCCCCTTCATGCCCTCCTGGAACGAGGGACCGCATTCATCGTCCGCGCGCGGCGCCCACACCGCCTCGTACAGCTTCGGCGTGGCGACGCGCGTGGACCAGAACCCCGGCTTCAGCTCGAACCAGTCCTCGGGACGCGACCGGTCAACCGACTGCTGGAGAATGGGCTTCGTCCCCGTGCCGTAACTCGTGTACGTGACGGGGGCTCCCGGTTCGCCCGAACGCGGCACGAGCGACCCGCGCCAGAGCCCGCCGCGCTTGAAGCGCACGACGTCGCCGGGGCGCAGCTCCGCCGCGTTCACCTTCGCGAGCGAACGCCACGCCGCCTGCGGACTCGTCCCCGCCGCCGCGTCGTCGCCGGCCGCGCTGTCCACGTAGTATTCAACCGCACCCGCCGACAGCACCACCATCGCCACAATTCCAAAAAGTTTCTTCATCTTGATTCCTCGTTGGCTTTCCGATGACGATAGTATACCATATTTCCGGTGTACGGACCGGCACCTCTCGCGCCGCAAATACTTCATCGGCAGAATTCTCAAAAGCCTTTCCAGGACGGTGAAAGTCGCACTTGCGTTTATGAGGAGAATATGCCATACTGTGCGCGTGCGGCGAACCGGAAGGTCCGACATGCGCCGCATGCATTCCGAGGAACGTTGACATGACTGGAAAATACAGCGCGGCCGAGCGCATGAAAGGCGGTTGCGCATGATCAGAACGCTGACGGTATTCTACCTGCACCGGCCGCACCGGCTGGACGTGAAAAACCTGCCCGTGGTGGAGTACGGCCTTGCGGACGCGTTCCGCGAGTTCTGCCGCGAGACGTTTGACGCGCGCGGGCCGCTCGACTACCCCCCGCTGAAGCTCGTCACCGTGAACGAGGCCGGGAACCTCGCGCGCGCCCTCTTCACGAGCGGCGGGCCGCGCGGCGTGCTGACGGACGCCGGACGCGCGTGCTGCCTGTTCCTCATCGACGACGACTTCATGTCCGACTCCGTCGAGGGCCGCCCGCTCCGCGCCTGGCTGAAGCTCTTCTTCCCCGCCATCCCGAAGGTGCTCGTCACGCGTCCCAGCCATCCCGACGTGCCGCTGCCGGCGCGCCGCTGGACGAAGAAGGACTTCTCCGTCTTCACGCGCCCGGCCAAGTGCCACGAACGCATCGTGCATCTCTTCAAGAGCTTCTGGATGCCGCGCTTCTCCACGGCGCTGCGCCAGTACGTGACCACGAAGGCCGGCACGAACTGGCACACGCCCGGGCACAACGGCGGGCGCGCCTTCTCGAACTCGCCGTTCCTGCGCGGGTTCTACGACTCCTTCGGACAGACGATCTTCCGCACCGACCTCTCCGTGTCCGTCGAGTCGCTGGGCGACCTCTCCAGCCCCGAGGCGCGCACGCCCCTCTCCGAGGCGCAGAAGCTCACGAGCGAGATCTTCGGCACGGCCCAGAGCCGCTACATCACGAACGGCACCTCCACCTCGAACAAGGCCATGCTCATGACCCTGCTGCGTCCGGGCGAGACGGTGCTGATCGACCGCAACTGCCACAAGAGCGTGCACCACGCCGTGGTGACCTCGGGCGCGGTGCCGCACTACCTGCCCGCCCGCTGGAACGCCCGCCTGGGCGTGTGGGGGCCCGTGGCGCTGGAGGACATCCAGCGAGGCCTCGCGGCGGCCGACACGCCCCGCCTCCTCGTCCTCACCACCTGCACCTACGAGGGCGTGCTCTACCCGGTGTGGGAGATCGCGCGCCTCTGCGAGCGGGCGGGCGTGCTGTTCTACGCGGACGAGGCGTGGGCCGCCCACCTCAACTTCCACCCCTTCTACACGTTCGGGCGCGGCAAGGACGACACGGTGCGCTACAGCGCCGTCAACGAGACGTGCGGCGCGCACGTCTCCGTGCAGTCCACGCACAAGACGCTCGCGGCGTTCTCGCAGGCGTCGATGATCCACGTCTCCACGCGCTTCAAGCAGCTGCTGGAGGAGGACGCGTCGCCCGCCTACCGCTGGCTGCGCAAGCGCTTCAAGCTCCACGGGCGCGGCAGCTACGAGAAGTTCTCGCACGACCTGCACGAGATCCTCCGCTACTGGCACTCCACCTCGCCGCACTACCCGTTCCTCGCCGCGCTCGACGTCGCGGGCGTGCAGATGCGCCTGGAGGGATTGAAGCTGATCGACGAGCGCCTGCGCTGGACGGCAGCTTTCCGCAAGCGCGTGGCCGACACGTGCGGCAAGCCGGAGAACGCCTGTTTCGCCGGTCTGGAGGAAATCGCCGGACGTTCGCCGGAATGGCGAGCGGCCGGCTACATGAAGGACCCGCTCAAGATCGTGCTGATGCTGAAGTCGGCGGCGGCATGCGCCACCTTCAAGAAGGCGCTCCTCAAGGCGCACATCCAATGGGAGAAGGCCAGCGCCACCACGGTCCTCTTCCTCGTGACGGCCGGCACGGTGGAGGAGCACTTCGAGTACCTCTTCCGGGTCTGCCGCCAGCACAAGGACCTGATCGGAGCCGCATCCGGCGCGCAGGCGGGCGCGCGGCACATCGCCGAGGCGGTGTGCGTCCAGCCCGTGGTGTTGCCGCGCGACGCGGCGCTCTGCGACGGCGAGCTCGTGCCGATCGAGGAGTCCGAGGGCCGCATCGCCTCGCAGTTCCTCGTGCCGTACCCGCCCGGCATCCCCGTGTTCATCCCCGGGCTTCGCATCACGAAGGCAATGATCCAGCTCGTCCGCGACGTTATCGCCACGGACGGCGCCGACGCCGTGCACGGCCTTTTCTGCCGTGGTGCGCACGCGCCATACTTCGTGGAGGTTCTTAACCGGGACGAAGAGACCCGCGTCACGCGTCTCCACCTCTGACGATTCCATCCCTCAAACCGCACCTCGCGAAAAGTTCTGAACACAGAAGCCCCCGGCCTCAAACTGTGATATACTAGCACGCAATTTGTCCGTAGCCAGAAAGATCGCAAGAAGGTAACGCAACCATGAAGAACCGCATTTTCACACTCCTGGCGCTCGCAGGCGCGTGCGCCGCCATCGCAGCCCCGCTCGACAGGGCCACGCCCGAGTCGCAGGGCGTGTCGTCCGCCGCCATCCTCCGCTGGATCGACGCCTGCGAACGGGAGATCAAATCACCGAACGGACTGCACGGCTTCGTGATCCTCCGCCACGGCCGCACGATTGCGGAGGGCACATGGGCGCCTTATGACACGCTGAACCGCCCGCACATGCTCTACTCCCACTCCAAGAGCTTCACCTCCACCGCGATCGGGCTCCTCGTCGACGACGGCAAGCTCGACCTCGACGCGCGCGTGCTCTCGTTCTTTCCCGACAAGGCGCCGTCCAACCCGTCCGACAACCTCCGCGCCCTGCGCGTGCGCGACCTCCTCACGATGAACGTGGGGGCGAGCGTGTCCGACCCCCAGAAGAAGAAACCGGACGGCGACTGGGTGCGCATCTTCCTCGCCAACGACATCGACCGGGAGCCGGGCACCGTGTTCAAGTACGACTCCTGCGCCACCCACATGCTCGCCGCCATCGCCGAGCGCGTAAGCGGGATGAAGCTCATGGATTTCCTGAAGGCGCGCCTCTTCGACCCGCTCGGGATGAAGAGCCCCTGGTCCACGGTCTCCCCCACCGGCGTCGCCTGCGGCGGCTGGGGCATGAACATGACGACCCGCGACCTCGCCCGGTTCGGACAGCTCTATCTCGACAAGGGAACGTGGAACGGCAAGCGCATCCTCTCACGCGAGTGGATCGCGCTCGCCACCGCGCGCCAGACCTGGTCCGGCGCGATCGCCGTCACGGGCGAGGACGGCAGCGATTGGCACCAGGGCTACGGCTTCCAGTTCTGGCGCTGCCGCCACAACGCCTTCCGCGCCGACGGCGCGGCGGGACAGTACACGATCGTCATGCCCGAGCAGGACGCCGTCGTCTCCATCCACGCAGGCCTCCGCGACATGCAGCAGGAGATCAACCTCGTGTGGGAACACCTCCTCCCGGCGTTTGGCGCACAACCCCTTCCCGAAGACCCCGCCGCCCAGAAGGCGCTCTCGGCGCGCTGCGCGGCGCTCATGCTGCCGGCACAGAAAGGCGCGGCCGCGCCGTCTCCCCTGCCGCTGAAGGACGCGCGCGTCTCGAAGAACCCGTTCAAATTCACGAACGCCGCGTTGGAGCAGACGAAACAGGGCTGGGAGCTCGTGCGCCCCGACGGCGTCCGCCTCGCCATTGGCGACGGCGCTTGGGCCGTCGCGTCCCACACCTTCTCGCAGAGCAACGTGGAATCGCTCTTCGCCCTCATCGGCACGCGCGACGTGGCGGCGTCCGGCGCCTGGACCGCGCCCGGCGTCCTGACCGTGCGCTGGTATCTGCTCGGCGCGCCGCAGCACGGATCCTTCACGGTGGCCGCGCGCCGTCCCACGAAGATGGTGGCGCACGCCGGCGCGGGCGACCTCACCATGCCCCCCGCCTCCAAACCCGCCTACTCGAACGCCGTCGCCACGGCCTGCGACATCGTGAAGCTCGACCTGCAGTACACGAAGGACAAGCAGATCGTCATGGGGCACGACCCCGACCTCAAGCGCGTCATGGGCTGGCCCACCAACATCTCCGCCCTCACCTACGCGGAGATCTACGACAAGGGACGGTTCCTCGAGCACCGCAAGCCCGGCAACGAGCGGATCGTGCGGCTGGACGAAGCGCTCGCGATTGTCAAGACCGCGCCCGAGTTCTGGCTTGACTTCAAGCATTTCAAGCCTGAGATGGCGGAACAGGTTCTCGCCGAGATCAAGAAGGCCGGCATCGACGAAAGCCGCCTCATGGTCGCCACGTTCACCAAGCCCGCGCTCGCATACTTCCGAGACCGCCATCCCGAGATCCGGCGCGTAGGCCACATCAGCGTGACGTCGCTCA
This sequence comes from uncultured Lentisphaerota bacterium, assembly GCA_900320225.1. Lineage (GTDB taxonomy): Bacteria > Verrucomicrobiota > Kiritimatiellia > RFP12 > UBA1067 > RUG572. Next base: position 32,490 of record ONRL01000010.1, on the reverse strand, counting down.
CCAACGGCACGTGGAAGACCACCGCCGCCCCCAAACAGATGACCTTCGCCGACCGCCGCGCCGTGATGGACGCCGTGCTGCGCTACCGCGACGAGATGGGACTCTTCGGCGTCAACATGCCGGTCATCAACGGCCAGACGCGGCCTGAGGACGTCGTCTACCTCCAGCAAAACGGCCTCTGGGTCTCGCTGTGGTTCGTCCAGAACGAGCAGAAGGCCTGGGAATACCGCGACGCCCACGCCGACGCGTTCGTCACCGACCACGTCTCAAAGGCACGGCGGCCAAGCAAGGAATGACGGTCGCGCAGGAGCGCGACCCTCCCGCTGTGGTCAGTCGGTGTAGACGCGGTCGTCGCCGCGGACAAGGAACGGCTGCTCAAGGCCGTCCGAAAGATATTCGCGCAGCGCCACGAACACCGGTTCCATCAGTTCGTCGAACGTGTAGGAGCGCGTGGGTTGGACCTTCGGCGGCTTGATGGGCCGGTCGAACGACACGGAACACTCGAGCGTGAGCGTGATCGCGCCCGAGGCGAGGGCCAGCACGGTGTTGAGGTTGATCGTGCCGCGCGGCGTGCGGTTCGCCTTGGGTTTGTTCGGGTTGAGGCCGGCCGCATGGATGGCGGCGTTGATGCGGTCCGAAATCGCGTTCGCGCGCACCACCTTGTCCGGCGCGTCGATTGCCCCCGGCGTGAGGATCGTGGGAGCGTACTCGTAGGAGTGGCCGTTCAGGATGGCGTCCACGCGCCAGCGTTCCGCGAGCTGCAGGAGGCCGCGCGCCTCCGCCGTGCGGATGTGGCCCGGCGCGGCGTCGTGCATGATGTTGAAGCCGTCGGCGTTCGGATAGCCGCCGGGGTACGACACCTTGTCGAGCGGAAGCGGGAACCACGACTTGCTGCCGCGCCAGCCGACGAGCGAACCGTCCTTCCACGTGCCCTGCGAGGCGGCGCGGAAGTCCTGCCACGCAAGACCGTGCAAGTGATCGGGCGAGATGGCGCGCCCGTCCATGTTCGCGCACGGCACCACGATGAAGCGGTACTTGGAGATCAGGTCCACGAGTGCGGGGTTGGCATGGCCGCGGAAGTCCGCGCCTGTCTCGAGCAGCTGGATCAAATTCATCGCGCCGGCCACGCACTCGGGCTCTGCGCCGTGGATGCCGGCCATGAAGAGGAATGTCTGTTTCGCGGGGGGCGGGTTGCCCATGTAGTTCTTCCAGGTGGTGGACGACGAGCCGGCTGACCAGTTCGTCTGCGGCGGCGCGTCGTTGAAGTCGCCGTAGAAGAGCGCGTAGACGGGATAACCGAGCGGAGTGTGCGCGATCACCTCCTTGCGCGAGCACTTCGTGGCGCGGGCGCAGAGGTCCATGATCTCCTGCGGGCGCACCTTCCAGAAGTCGGGGCGCGGCGCAAGGCCGGGGATCTCGATCGGCTTGAAGCGGGTGGGCTGGATGGCGGGCATGCCGGTCGCGGCAGCCTTGCGGTCGCAACAAGTTGCGCCCCTCCCGTGAGTGCTGGCTGCGGCCAGCGCGGTGATGCCGGCCATGAATTCACGTCTGTTCATTTGCTGTTCCTTTCTTGGGCGGGTGCGCCTTGCGGCTTCGACTCGCCGGTATGCCAGGTGATGAAGTTCCAGAAAATCGAATGGCGCGTGCGGCCGTCGGGTCGGTCGCGGCATTCCCAGAACGTCCAGAACGGCGACCAGTTGCGGTCAATGCCCTCCACGTGGCGGATCGGGATGAGCTCCAGCACACGGTGGTAGGAGAGGCCCTTCTTCGTCTCGCAGCTCCAGAACGGCCACAGGCGCGTGTACGACGCCACTTCCTTGCGTACGCCGTCCTTCGTCTGCGACGAACGGGTTTCATGCGTCCAGAACGGAAAGAAGTTGAAGCGGTCCTCCTGCGTGCGGTCGGTCGTGAGCGTCGTGCTCTCCATGAGCTGCCAGCCCACGCGCCAAGTCCGCTCCTCGGGCTTGCGTTCCTTGCCGGACACGTAGGGATAGCCGTGAACCGACTCCCAGAACGGCCAGATACTGATGCGGTCTCGGGTGGTGGAGCACAGCACCTCCACGAGAGGCCATGGCAGACGCCAGCGCGTGGCCGAGTCGGTGCGGGCATAGGAGAAGAACGGTGGCAGCAGGAGATCCTGCGACTCGCGCGCGCGGCGGATCTGCCCGTAGAGCGGCCAGCCCATCCACGACCAGCCGGCGCCGGACGTGTCACGGTCCTCGTCGTATGACGCCCAGGTGGCGAGCGGCCAGAGGCAGTAGCCGTGCTCGCTCTCGCGCTGGCGCGCGGTCCCCCAGATCGGCCACACGCCCACGCCCGGTCGCGGCGCATCGCGCCAGGTCACGAACGGCCAGAGGACGCCATGGCTGCGGACGTCTTTGACGGTGTAGGTCTGCCAGATCGGCCACAGGAAGAACTGCCAGTCGTCCATGAAGAGGAAATGGGGATGCTCCCCGTAGAGCGGGAAGGCACCCCAGTAGCCGTCGCCCGTGCGGTCCTTGCCGCAGAACCAGAGCGGAAAGACGTTGAAGCTCCACGACGGATCGGAGTCGCGCGCGTCACCGTAGGCGATGAGTGCGCGGTACCAGGATGCGTCGTTGTGGTAGTGGTAGGCGCCGAGAGGCCAGAGCACGTCGCGCGTCACCGTGCGCGTGGCGGGGTCACGCACCTGCGAGTAGAACGGGCGCACCGCCCAATACGTGGCGGGGCCGGGATCGGCGCGACGGTACTCGAAGAAAGGCCCGACATGCCAGTGCGAACGTCCCTTGCCGCCCGTGCGGGCCTCCTCCGCCTCCACGTCTGCCGCGGCAAGGGAGAAACACGCCAGCGCGGCAACCGCCGCGCACTGGACGATGACGTCAGCACGCACGGCCGCGGCCTCCGTTTACTTGCCCTGCGCCTTCTGCTGGAGTTCGTCAAACGCGACGCGGTCGCGCTCGGAGAGTTCGTCACGGCGCTTGCCGAGCGAACGGAGGGTGCCGCGCGCCTTGGCAAAATCCTTCTTCGCCATCTGCACGCGCGCGAGGGTCAACTGCATGCGAAGGTCCTTCCCTTCCGAAAGTTCAATGGCCTTCTCGATGCAGCGTTCAGCCTCGTCGAGATCTTTGCCCTGATCGAGGAGCGTGGCGCAGAGCGTCTCCCACGAGACGTAGAGTTTGGGGTCGGTACGCGTGGCGGCACGTGCGAATTTCTCCGCTTCCGGCAACTTCCCCCCGCGGCGAAGCAGTTCGGCGAGGTCGTTCTGTGCGGCGGGAAGCGGATGGGCGGCTTCGGCGGAGACGCGCAGAAACTTCTCGGCCTCGGCGGATTTTCCCTCTTCCATGCGAATCGAGCCCATCACCCAGTTGGCAAACGTATGGCTGGCGTCCATGCGGAGGATCTGGAGCGCATGGCGTTCGGCGGACTCCCGGTCGAGCAGGCGGTAGTCAAGGTCGAGGACCATGCCGCCCACGCTGACCACCGGACGGCTCAACCAGGCGAGCTCAAGCGCGGTGCGCGTCTGCTTCATGGTCTCGTTGTCCGTTCCTTTCCGCATCAGCACGAGCGCGCGCGTCATCTGCACGAAGAAATCGCGCGGGGAATCGGAAATCGCCTCCATCTTCGGCAGGATGACGTTGTCGACCTCGGCGAGGATCTTCCTCCGCTGCTTCTCGTCCTTGGCCTTGTCGGCCTGCTGCAGCACCACGCCCGCGAGCAACGCCCACGCCTGGATGGAATGCGGCTGGAGGTCCGTGATTTTCTGGAGCGACAAGCGCGCGTCCTCGAGTTTGTTGTTCATCATGTGGAGCAACGCGAGGTCGAAGCGCGCCGCCTCTTCCTTCACGGGGGCCTTCACGGCACGCTCCAGGTACGACTTCGCCTCGGCGAGCGCGCCTTCCTGGAGCGAGAGGCGCCAGAGGCCGATGAGCGCCTCGTGGTTGGAGGCGTCCTTCGCCAGAACCTCCTGGTACATCTCGCGGGACTTCTCCACCTGCCTTCCCTGCGCATAGTAGCTGGCCATCATGTTCAGCAACTCCTTCGGGGGCGAATCGCCCGACGCGAGGTCGATCGCGTACCTGATTTGCTCGAGGGCGTAGCCCGTCTCTCCGGAACGCGCCCAGTTGAGGCCGCTCCTCACGAAGAACTCGGGCGAACGGATGTAACCGTAGTAGCTCGACAGCGGCCTGAGCTGGTAGCGGCGGGACGTGTCTTCGACGATGTCCTTCAGCTGCTGTTCGATCTCCCGTCTGCGCTGCTGGACCACTTTCTTGCCGGCGCGCGCCATCTCGTACTCGTTGAAGAGCGCGCAGATGTTGTCGCAGTCGATCGCCCCGAGGACGAGTTCGTACATCTCGAAGGCCTCGGCGTCATGCCCGAGGTCCTGCAGCAGCACGCCCAGGTTGTTCCCGACGAAACCCAGGTGCCGACGCAGTTCCAGCCTGCAGCGGTCGGTCGGATCCTCCATGTCGCGGATGGCGCGCGACCCCTTCCGCCGGTCGGCGACGAGAACGGGTTCCATTTTCTTCCAAAAAGCCTCGAATTCGGCCTTCGCCTTCAGGCCGTCGATTGACTTCACGTCCGCGACGCCGCCGAAGAACAGGCATTCCGGAACCGGGCGGCACTTGGCCCAGAACCAGAAGTCCGACATTCGGAAAACCGCGACTTCCTTCACGATATTCGGATCGGAGCCAAACCACATCTTCAGGAACTCCACCATGCCCAGTTCCCGGAGGGTGAAGGCGAGGTCGGCGCTCTTCTTCGCGCCGGCCGAAAGCCCCTTCGCCTCGATCAAGTCGGCGATCTGGCGGCAGTACGCCTTGTATTCGGCCTCCTTGAGGGCCTTGATGCAGATGATGTTGATTTCCTGCCCGCGCACGGAGGCGGCCACGCGCAGATGCGCGTCCAGCAGACCGTCCGTGATCAGCCAGGTCCGCGTGCCCATGCGGTCGAGCACCTCGTTCGCGCAGATGTCCGCGAACGCGCCGCGGTCGCCCTCGCGGCTGAACGCGTTCACGACGCCCGCCAGCAGGAGAAGCGCCGCCAGGGCGCATCCCACGAACGAGGCGGCCTTGCGCCCGATCTTCAGCACCGGCAACGTCGCGGTGTCGTATTCCGTCACCGGCAGCGGAAGACGCGCCAGCAGGTACCAGTAGGCAAGCAGGTAGCCGCAAGTCGCCGCCACGAGCGTCGTCGTCGCCACGGGGGGCATGCCGAACGGACGCATCAGGCCATCCGGGGAGAGCGGCGTGGCCGTGGCCAGCACGCAGCACACCGTCATCGCCGCGTGGAAGAGGTACTGGCTCCACGTGCGTTCGTTGTTCAGCCCGCGCGAGGCGGCGAAGGCGCAGGCGATGAACGGCAGCACGGCCAGGAGGATCACCACGAGGCCGCCCGGCCGGAAGATCCACTGGTGGATTTCATGCTTGTAGGCATTCGCGCACGCCCACAGCACGTCCCCGGAATCCTTGTACTCGCCGTCCGCCGCGCCCGGCAGCAGCAGGAACGCGTCCGCGACGTTGTTCGCCAGAACCAAGTACCCCGCCACGAGCGCCACGAGGAACAACGCCGTGGGCACGTAGAACTTGAAGCCGTTCTTCACGACCGCCGCGACAAGCGCCAGCAGGAACACCGGCACGAGCGGCACGAACACGACGCCCTCGACCACGCCGGCCGCCACGACGAACCCCAGTACGGGCGACAGGATGTAGGTCAGGCGCGGGAACCGCACGAGCGGGACGTACAGCATGAAAACCGCCAAAGCAAGGAACACGTCGAACTGGCGTACGTTCAAATGCGTGGACGTCAACCACGTCGTCGTCGAGAAGATGAACACAATCCCCGCGCCGACGCCCGCGAGAAGAGACGCCGTGCGCGCATGCTTGACCGCGTCCTCGTGGCCGATCGTCTGAAACACGAAGAAACCGACCAGATAGCAGAGGAACCCTGCGGACAACACGCCGCACGCGAGGCCAAACAGGTTCAGGGAGACGGCCGATTCGCCACCGATCGCCTTCACCGCCCATCCCCAGATCGGATGCAGGGGCAAGGGCAGGGACTCCAAGCCCAGCCACTGCGTGAAAAGCGTCGCCGATTCGCCCGGGTACAGATACCGCGCGAGCGTGCACCCGTATACGACAAGCGCGAGAAGCGACACGCCGAGCGCCCCCAGCCACAACCACACGCCCGGCGAGGCGCCGAACGGTTTCTGTTCCGCAGCGGGCTTCTGGCCCGAAGTATCCGCTGTTACCGTTTTTTTCTGTTCGCTGTCTGCCATAACGACTTCCCTATTCTGGTCATTTCAGAAACTTGCTTCTTATTATACAGTAAAAATCGCGTTTGCGGTAGTGTTATTCGCAGAAAATATCCTCAGCGGAAAATGGCCGCCAACCCCATCCGGAACGCCCCGCGCATGTAGAGCGCGGCCGCGCCGCCCTCCGTCGAGTCGTGCAGAACCGTCACCCCGCGCACGCGCACGTCGTACGTTCCCGCAGGGGCGGAGGCGATCCGCACGCCCTCCACGTTGTTCGTGTGGTCCCCGCCCATCACGCCGTTCCCCCACCGCACAGCCCCCGTCACGCGGTTCGATACCACGAGGTCGAGGTCGTTCACCAGCCTGCCGCCAGCCACCGGATCGGACGGATAGTCAATCCACACGAGCTGCACGTCAAGCGGCGCCGCCCGCGTCGTCTCCACGCACCAGACCTGTTCAGACCCTTCGTCGAACGGAATGCGGTCAACGAGCCGCACCGACCGGTTCGAGGGATACAGCGTCTCGCCCAGATCAACGCGCCCCCATCCCTGCTTGACATTCGGCGCCGCGCTCCCGACATTCGTCCCCGCATCCCCGAAGAGATCATGTGCGCCGCCCGTCAGGATCGCCTTCATGAGCGCCGCCGTCGGAGGCGTTCCCGCGAACCCGCGCCGCTCCACCAGCCACTGGCGCACGAGCGCCGCGCACCCCGCCACGAGCGGCGTCGCCATCGAGGTGCCGCTCATGTACGCGTAGTTCGCATTAGTGGAAACCGCGTTGAAATTGCCGACAGGCGCACGCGCCGTCCGCGTCGAGAGGATATACGACCCTGGTGCGCAGATGTCGGGCTTGATGCGCCCGTCCGTCGTTGGCCCCATCGAACTCCCCCACCAACTAAAACAAGCCACTTCCGCCGGGTTATCGGATTCTTTTCCGCCCGTCGTTCGCACATTCTCCGACGCCCCCACGCACAGCGTGTTCTTCGCACTGCCCGGATCCACAACCTTTTGGTAGCTATCGTTTCCTGCTGCCAAAACTACAAGCGTGTCGGGGTGATGCCATATCCAGCTGTCATACTGACTTGAGAGGTCCGTGTACGCACCGTCCAGGCCCTCATATCCCCAGCTGCCGGAGAAAATATAAGAAGGATAATGCTCATGGTCAGGGCGGAACAGATCGTCAAGGCTATCCGGCGTATACAGTCTCCCATCATGACCCAATCCCTGCCACACGTTGAGCGTCGCCGCGTAGGCGACGCCGCGGATGGTTCCGCCGGAAAGCGCACCGTCCCCCGCGAGTGAGCCCGCCACATGCGTGCCGTGTCCATGGATGTCGCACATGTAGCAATTGTGTCCCGGCACCGTCCGGATGAGATTGACCCGTCCCCGGAAATCAGCCATGACCGTGTTCGTGTTGCCCGTGTCGAGGCCGGAGTCCGCCACCGTGATGATCTGCCCTGCGCCGGTGAGCCCGTGCGGGGCCGCCCACGCCTTGCGCACGTTCAGCAGGCCGGGGTTCACAGCGACGTTGTTGAGCAGCCGCGCCGGTGTGAACCGCTCGATCCAGCGCACGTCCCCGCGCGCGGCAAGCGAGCCCACTTGTCCGGCAGGAAGATGCGCGCGAACCCGCCCGGCGGGAGTTGTGAGGACCTTTCCGCCAATCGCGATAACGGCGTTCGACACGACGGACACATCCACCTCCGCCAACGGCACGAGCGTCACGTCCACTTCCCCGTCTATCGATGCAAGATCAGCCGATACCTTGTCCGCCGGCATCAACTCGCATGCTCCCGCAAACGCCCCTGCGGACGCAATCTTCGCAAGCGACGGTTCGTCCGTCTCCACGAGCAGAGCGCGAGGTGGCACGATGCCCACCACGCACGCGCCGCACGCCGCCACCTGGTCGCGCGCGGCTTTCGACACGGGACCGGCGCAGATGACGAGATACGGCAGCGTGCCACGCGCACTCAACGTCTGGTGTCGTGCGAACACCTTCGGAAAAGGCGAGGACACATCAAGCTCAACCGTTCGGTTCGCCAGACGCACGGCGATCGGACGCGACAGCCGCTCGTTTACCTTCCCCAGCTGTTCGCCGACCTTTTCCAACTGTTCGTCGATCTGCCGGATGCCGCGTCGCGCATGGAGGATCAACGCCACCAGCAGCACGAGGCCAACCAGAAGCGCGCAAAAGAGGATTATGTTCTTTCTAAACGTCACATCTACATGCCCGTCAGCGCGTCAATTTCACGGGCCCAAGCAGACCCGCGGGCTTCGGCGGCGTACCCTTCTTCGGACCCGCGATCGTCCACGTCTTGCGGTCCTTCTCGGGCAGTCCCGCGTCGTACGCAAGGCGGTTGAACCATGTGGTAGTCACGTCCACGCGCAGTTCATTCTCCCCGTCTTTCACGAGATCGCCGATCTCGCATCGGTACGGCGGCGCCCAGAGCGTGCGCGCCTTCCTGCCGTTCACGAACACCTCGGCGACGGTCTCCACTTCGCCAAGGTCGAGCGTCAGCGGTACGCCGGCCTTTCCGGCGGGAGGGACGCGCTCCTGCGCGTCCGCACAGGTGAAAGTGGTCGTGTACGTGGCCGTGCCCGAGAAGTGGCGTCCCTCCTCGCCCAGCGGCAGGTCGGTCCACGAGGCGAGCTTCTCCAGCTCGATCGAAGCCGGCGCGCCCCACCCTACCGGGAAGGAAAGAGTCCAGTCGCGCAATGGAATGGGAGGGACGCGCTCCTGCGCGTCCGCGGTCGCGCAGGAGCGCGACCCTCCCGTTGCGGTCGCAGCAAGCTGCGACCCTCCCCGGCTGAACACCACGAACACGCTCTCCGCGGACGCGAGGTCGAGCTTCACCGTGGTGCTGCCCTCTTCCACATGCGGGATCTCCGGCACGGAACACGTGCCCGTCACGGGATCCCACACGGTGACGTCGCCTTCCATGCGGAACGTCACCTCGCCCGAATACGCATCCATGCCGTTCGGCGACACGAAGTACCAGTCCGCCGTCGCATCGCGCCGGTGCAGCCACTCGACCGGACGCTCCCCCTTCCGCCAGTCGGACAGTCCTTCGCCCGTACACGTCACGTCGGGCGCAATTCCCTCCACCACCTCGTTGACACCGCCGTAAACAACCCTGCCGCCGCATTTCGCGAAATCGGACAGCTTCGCCTTCACGGCATCGGACATCCACTTCCGCGACGGCACCCACAGCACCTTCCACGTCACGCCCTCCGGCGTCGTGAAGAGTCCGTCCTTCACGGAGATGCGGCTCAGCAGCGCATCGCGGTTCACGTAATCGTACTTGTAGCCGGGCGGGAACGGGCTACGCTCGCTCGGCTTGTGGCCGACCTCCTCGCCGAGATACCACAGGATGTCGTTCACGGGCTTGCCCGCCTCAAGCAGCGTCTCGCAGCGCGCCACCCACTTCGTGAACTCCGGCATGTACTTCCACCAGGCCTGCCCGCGAATGAACGGCGTGCCGATGCAGTGGCCGAAGCTCGACCCCGGAGGCAACCAGTCCGTGCGTGGATTGTGCGTGTACGTGTGGAACACGAGGTGCGTCACGCCGCGCGCGAACGCGTGGTTGATCGTTCCCTTCAGGTTCTTGAAGTCCTCGTCCCACTTGAGGCGCATCGACGTGCAGGCTTCGGCCGCCACGCGCCCCTTTCCGTACACGTGTGCCGCCGACGCACAGGGGATGATCGGCTTGAAGTCGTCCTGCCCCACGCTCGACTCGGCGCGTGGAAACCAGAATTCGCACATGGGCGTGTCGCAGTACTTCCAGAACGCCATCAAGTCTCCCGGCAACACGTCGCCAAAGGCCGTCTCGTACTGCGCCGTCATGCCGTACGTGCGCGCCAGCTCGTCCATGCGCGCGTAGTAGTTCTTCTCCACCAGCTCGCCGAGCGTCTGGCGCCAGTCGCGCAGGAAGTCCTCCGTTTTCTCCGGCGAGTCGATCACCCAGCCGAACACCGCCGGCAGTTTCTTGCGGAAGTCGTAGCCGCGCGCCGTGCGGAAATCGGATTCCAGCGAGCGCGTCCAGGTCTGGCGACGGCACTCCCAGCTGTCCACCACGAATCCCTTCAGCTTGCCGCCGGTGAGCGGTCCCTTCGCGAGGCGTCCGATGTAGGCAGCGAAGTGCGCGTCGATGCCGGCGCGGTCCATCTTGTTGCACTCCCAGCCCGTCGCCTCCTTCGGCGCGGGGCCGTTGCGCGTGCCGTTGTTCACGTGGCCGATGCGGAGGATCGTCCACTTCCCCGCCGGGGGAGCCCATTCGAGCGTACCGTCCTTGAAATTGTCCGTCAGATCCAACACCGCATCGCCGGAGATGCAACACGCGGGAGGGACGCGCTCCTGCGCGTCCGCATGGAGAGCCGCCGTCTCGGCGGCGGTCGCGCAGGAGCGCGACCCTCCCATTCCGCGCAGCACCCAACCGGCCTTGCCCTCCCAGTTATGGAGGCGCGTGCCCGTACGGAACCGCACGAACGGGATGTTCACCGGATGTTTATGCTGGATCTCGACTGTCCATTCCGCAGACGGCGGCAGTTCGCCGAGCGCCATCGTGAACGGCACGCTATCCTGCCAGCATCCCTGCGGCACTTCAGCTGAAACGCCACGGATCGTCACCGTCACACCGGGATCATACGCCCAGTCGTGGTTCATCTGACGCGGCGACGGCAACTCCGCTGAACGGAACACCCTCGGCGTGTCAAAGCGATACACAAGCCGCAGCACGCCGTCTTTGTCCGTACGCTCCGCCGGCTTCGTCTCCATGAATCCCGGCGTGTCACCGATTGGCGTGGGGAACGCGAGCACGAAGAGGTCGTGGTAGTCAAGATCTTCACCTTTCAGGCGCGACTCCATCTGCCAATCCGGAACCGGAAGCTTCAGCTGAGCCTTTTTCCCCGCCACCACCGCACCCGGGAGGGCCGCGCTTGTCGCAGCCTCAACGTCCATGCGCGAGTAGGTGAGATTGCGCATTGCGTTGGACGGTGCGATCCACGGGCCTCCGCTCATCGACCAGCCGGGGCAGTTCTGCATCTTGAACGAGAGTCCGCGCGCCGCGCAGCCGTCGGCGGCGAAGCGGATGAGATCGTCCCAGTCCGCGCTCAGGCAGGGAATCTGCGGCGAGACGCCCGGCCACGGACCGCCGAACTGTCCGTGGAAGAGCTGGATGCCGGAAATCCCCGCCGACGCCACTGCGTCGAGGTCGGCCGCAAGACCGCCTTTCGCCACGTTGCCGCCGATCAGGTGGAACCACGTCTCGGGACGGTGTTCGCGCGCCGGCACGCGAAACGCCGCCATGTCAACGGCACACGCCGCGCCGCCAACGCAGACGGCGAGAATCAGGGTTGTCTGCTTCATAAATTTGTATTTGCGATTTGTGAACAATTGTGGCAATTGTCATTTGTGAACACTGACTCACTCCACCTTGATTTCGCCGATGAGGTGCTTGTCCTTCGGCTTGTCAAGACGGAGCGTCAGGATCTTGAGCTTCTCCGCGGCCGTACCCCAGTCGGTGTAGACCGTCGCCGTGACGGTTGTGGCGCCGGTGAGCGCGGTCTGGTGCGAGGCGAAGTAGTTGGAGAGGATCTTGAACGTGCCGAGTCCCTCTTTGCGCAGATACTCCTCCGGACCGTAACCCGTCGTGACATCCTCCGAGACGAATCCGCCGGATGACGTGCGGCGGTGTCCGTAATACGCCTCCTCGCCATCGGGCTCGAGGACGTGCAGGTCGATGTCCGTCTCGTCGGCGTCCCAGGAGAGGACGATCCGGATCTTGACCGGCAGGTCACGCCGGTAGGCGGCGTCCAGCTCCGGCACGGCGGGCCGGTTCCCGTCCGACCACGTCACGGCCGCGCACCACGCGATGAGCGCGTTCAGTTCCTCCAGCGCGACGATGCTCACCTGACGGTCGTTTGAACGACGGCCGCTGCGGCGGGAGAAGTTGGTGAACGCGGCCTCCTTCAGGAGCGCCATTGCCTCGGTGAGGGCGGACGCATTCCGCGCGGCCTTGCCGGACTCGGAGAGTACGAGCGCGAGGTCGCGGCGGCTCTGCCCCTCCTCGTTGCGCAGCTTCAGGGCCTTGCGGAAACAGATTTCGGCCTCGTTGTACTGGCCCGCCTCGCGCAGACGCCACCCCATCGCGCGCCACACGGCAGCGTCCTCGAGCTTGAATTCGGCCATGTTGGAGAGGATGCGCCAGCCACGCAGACGCCACCCCTTCTTGAAGAAGAGGCTCGCGCAATCCATGTAGAACGCCGGCGCCGATCCGTGCGACTTCTTCTGGCGCAGGTACTCGGCGTACGCCGCATCGGCGTCGCCGCAGGCGTCCAACGCCTTGAGGTACGGCGTTTGCGGGTTCCACGCGGCCAGCGTGATCGTGGCGCCGCCGGAACCGGCAGAACCGCGCCGGGGAACGGACTTGGCGGCGGCAGAACGGGACATGCTTCCTACGGCCATCTCGCTCGCCTCTTCGTCCGGTGCAGCACCAGCCGCCATCGCCATGGCCGGCGCGGGCGCGCCATCCTCAACGGCCATCGACCGGGCTACGCTGAAATTCGCCTGCCGGCGGGCTCTGACGTTGGGCGCGGCCATGGGGGCCATGCCGTCAAACAGGCCGCTCTTCGGCGTGCGCCTCGGCGGGACCGGGTTGTTCCACCACTCCACGCGCTCCTTCCAGAGGCGCAACAGGTCGCGTTCATGCTCGGCCTGCGCCTCCTTCGCGGCAATCTGGTCGTCCTCGGCCGCACGGCGCTTCACCCACTCGTCGTGGAAGCTCATGCTCTTCGGCGGTTCGATCTTGTGCTCCAGATACTGCTCAAGCGACTCCAGCACGATGAGGCTCGTCACGGCGCTCGCCACGCCGTAGCGGCGGCCGAGAGCGAGGAACTCCTCCGCGCGGTTCTCCGCCTGCGCGGCAAGGTCCTTCACGCGGTTCGCGGCCCATGCAGTCGCGAGCAGCTTGCCTTCCTTCACCACCGCGCCGTCGGGCTGCTTCTCGCCCTTCGCGAGGCGGCGCACCGTGACGGCGCGCGCGGGCACGTCGTCCCGGCTCGCCACGATGATGTCGAGGCGGTCGTCGTACTGCGGGGCGTTCAGCCCGAGCGTGTCGACCTCGTCCGTGAAGAGCAGCGCCGGGAGCGGGAAGTCCGCCGAGCCGAGCAGACGAAGGGCCGCGGCGATGTCCGTACCGCCGTCGTAGGCGATCGCGTCGATCTCCTTGAGAAGCCGTTGCTTCGTGAGGCCGCTGGCACGCGGAAAGGTCTGGCTGTCGTTGCGGAAGATGACGAGGCTCCACTCGCCCGCGTCAGGCAGCGATTCGAGCTTCGTGCGCCACGCGGCGGCCTGGGACGCCGCGCTGCCGCTCGCGTCCCACACGATGGTGCCCTTCGTGAAGGCGGCGATTTTGTCCTTCATGGATGCCGGAGCCTCCGCCTTCTCCTCGCGCACGCCCACGAACACGTCGTCGCCGTCGCGCTCGTACACCACGCGGGGAAGCGGCACTCCTGCCGCTTCCTCCGCCGGCACGACGTACTCCACCTCCGCCTTGCGCGGGGTCTTGGGGTTGAGCGGGAAGATGCGCGTCTTCCACACGTTGCCCTTCACGTGCTCCACGATGCCGGGGTCGACGCGCTTCGCCTTTTCGCTCTCGAACGCCACGCGGGCCTTCTCCTTTCCGCACACCACGCCGGGCACCATCGTGCCGTTGATCTCGAGCGCATACCCGCACACGGTCGCCTCGGCGGGAATCGGGAATTCGAAGTCCGCGCTCATCTGGCGCGAGTTGGGGTTGGTGAAGGTGAAGGTCGTCTTCACGCGCCGGTAGAGGCCGTTGTCCTCCACGGTCGTGCCGCCGTCCGTCTCCACGGAGACGGGCTTCTCGTCGGCGCGGAGGTCGACGGGGCGGATAATCGGCGGCGGAACCGGCCCGGGAATCGGGCGCGGCATGATGTTCTTTGCGTTCATCGTCATGGTGAGTGCCGTTGTTGTCATTGTCAAGAGAATCGTTTTCATGGCATTAGTTTACCATGACTTCCCTTGCCGTGCAAGCCCTCACACGGGATTAACGCAGGCCCTTGAGCGTGATGCGCCCGGCGCCGCCAGTCCGCTCGTAGTTGATCGAATAGCCGGCGAGCGACGCAAGCGGGGAGTTGGCGGAGGTGAGCGCGGGCATGCCGTCCGCGCTGGGGCGAAACGCCTTCGCGTAGTCGGCGAGCACGAGGTAGTCCGTCGCGAGCCCGTTCTCGATCTTCTTCGCGCTGCGGAACATGGCGAAGCCGTCGCCGCCTTCGACGAGCGTGAAGGCGTTGCCGACCACGCGGTAGACGGCGTTCGGGTCAAGCGGCACGAACGTGCCCGCCTTGCGGTCGTACACCTTCACGTCCTTCACGCGGTACACGCCGTTCGACGGTCCCGAGAGCCAGGAACCCGAGGAATCCGCGCGCACGCTGGACTTGACCGAGGCGTCCACCGTGTACGTGAGCCCCGCCACTTGGAGGAACCCGCCGAACTCGCCGTCGCCGACCGCCTGCGCACCGAATTCGAGCGCGTCGAGGATCAGCTGTCCGTTCGCCTCCACCACGCCGAGGGCGCCGCCGAACGGCTGGACCGTGCGCAGCACCTTGAGCGTGACGTCCCCTTCCGGCACGTCGGCGCGCACGTTTCCGCCGTTCATCATCGCGACGTCGCAGGCGAGCCCCGCCTTTTCGTTCGCGTACCACCACGCCGCGTCCGCCGCGAAGTCGCCGGCCGAGCAGTCCTCCTTGCGGGCGAGGCGCTCGTTCGTGCCGGGGCGGTAGGAGCAAAGCCCGACGGGCGCGCGGGCGATCTTCGCGCCGAGCTGGCGCTCGACGGCGTCGGCCAGGTCCTTTTCCAGACGCGCGACCTTCGCGTCCTTCTCGCCGCGCGTGTAGATCGTGCCGGCCATGACGCACTGGCCGTCCTCGAACACGAGGCAGCCCAGGAGGCCGAGGTAGCTGCCGCTCTGGGTGAGGATCACGTCCTTCCCGGCGGCGTTCCGCACGCGCGAGCCGGTGTATTCCGAGTGGGAGTGACCGTCCACGAGCGCCACGAAGTTCGTGGTGTGGGCGATCACGTCGGTGGACATGTAGTCCGCGCAGTCGGGCGAGATGCCGAGGTGTCCCAGCACGATCGTGTAGTCCGCGTGCCGGGCCGCCTCGTTCACCGCGTCCTGCACCGCCCTGTACAGCGCCGCGCCGCGTTCGCCCGACATGAAGTCGTAGGCGCGGAACGTACCCGTGGGATCGAGGAACGTGGAGGGCTTCGCCGAGACGAGCGTGGTGGGCGTGGTTACGCCCACGAAGGCGACGCGCACCGCGCCGCTCGTCACCACCGTGTACGCGGGGAACACGCGGCGCCCCGGGGCCGCGGCGGAATCGCGCTTGACGAAGTTGCAGCTGACCGTGCTGAATTTGGCGCGCGCAGCGTTGGCGAACATCGCCTCGATGCCGTAGTCGAACTCGTGGTTGCCGAGCGTGGCCACCTTGTAGCCGGCCGCGTTCATGATGTCGATCGCGCTGCGGCCCGAGTCGTAGCCGCCGAGGGCCGTGCCCTGCACGTAGTCGCCCGCGTCCACGAGGATCACGTTCTCGCCGGCCGCCTCGAGGCGCGCCTTCTCGGCGGCGATCTCCGAGAACGCCACGCGCCCGTCGTCGATGTGGGTGTGGGTGTCGTTGGTGTGCAGCACGACCACCCGCGACTTCGCCGCGAAACCGGTCAAGGCCGCCGCAATGCCCATGGCAATCATGGTCTTTTTCATTACCTTTTCCATGGCGTGTAGTTTAGCAAAACCGCGCAGCGATGGCAATGCGAACGTCCTGATGCGCCGCGACCTGCGCTCTGGGAATTTCCCCCTTGCGCGCGCGGGGGGAATCTGCTATACTATGCGACGTTTTTCACCCCGTTGCCTCATGGTGTAATGGTAGCACCGCAGATTCTGAATCTGCTTGTTATGGTTCGAGTCCATATGAGGCAACCATTGCAAGACCTCCGCCGCGCGGGGGCTTTTTGCTATACAGGATGCGCGAAAGGACCAGTGAGAACATGAAACCAACGCTTGTCGTTCTTGCAGCCGGCATGGGCTCCCGCTACGGCGGCCTCAAGCAGGTCGATCCCGTGGGGCCTTCGGGCGAGGCCATTCTCGACTATTCCGTCTTCGATGCGCACCGCGCCGGTTTCGGCAAGGTCGTGTTCATCATCCGCAAGGACATCGAGGAGGTCTTCCGCCGCCAGGTGGGCGCGAAGTACGAGGGGCTCCTGCCGGTCGACTACGCCTTCCAGGACATCCACGACCTCCCCGCCCCCTACGCCGTCCCCGCCGGGCGCACGAAGCCCTGGGGCACGGCCCACGCGATCCGCGCGGCCCGTCACGCGGTGCACGAACCCTTCGCCGCGATCAACGCGGACGACTTCTACGGCCGCGACGCCTTCGCGCGCCTCGCCGAATTCCTGGGAAACGCGGACGCGCAACAGCGCGTCCCTCCCCGCTTCGCGATGGTCGGCTACAAACTCCACCTCACCCTCTCCGACTACGGCTCCGTCGCACGCGGCATCTGCCACGTGACTCCCGAAGGCCACCTCGCCGGCGTCACGGAGATGACGAAGCTCGTACGCACGCCCGAGGGCGCGGAGAACCGCGAGAATCCCGCCGCCCCCGTGAAGCTCACCGGCGCCGAGCGCGTCTCCATGAACCTCTGGGGCTTCACGCCCGCCCTCTTCGACGCGCTCGAGGCGCGATTCCCCGCCTGGCTCGCCCAGCACGGCGCCGAGGAGAAGAGCGAGTGGTACATCCCCTTCGTCGTCGACGAGATGATCCACGAGGGCGCCGCCTCCGTGGAGGTCTTGCCCACAGACTCCGCCTGGTTCGGCGTCACGTACCGCGAGGACAAGCCGTTCGTGACGGACGCCATCCGCGCGCTCGTGGACGCCGGAGAGTACCCTGCGTCGCTGTTCGGGAAGTGAACATGGCAGGCCGGACGGGTAGATTCCTCGACGCCGTTCTCGACCGCGTCTGGCCGCGCGTCTGCGCGGTGAAGACGTGCGCGCGCCCGGTAGACCGCGACCGCCGCCACCTCTGCTCCGCTTGTTTCGCCGGGCTCCCCTTCCACGAAGCCGACGGCTGCTGCCGCATCTGCGGCACCACGATCGTCTCGAAGGTCCAGCACGATTTCGTCTGCGAGGCCTGCGCGAAGGACAAACCCGCCTACGAACGCGCACGCGGCGCCGTCGTCTACGAGGAACCCGTCGACCAGCTCCTGAACGACTTCAAGTTCGGCGCCGCCGTGTGGCTCGCGGAGGACCTCGCCGACCTGCTCGAGGGAGCAGTCCGCGCCAAGCTGCAGCCCGTCGACGTGGACGTGGTCGTACCCGTGCCCCTCTACCCCGACCGGCTCCGCACCCGCGGCTACAACCAGAGCGCCCTCCTCGCCCGCGCGCTCGGCCGCCGCATCAACCGCCGCGTCGACGAACGGTCCTTCCAGCGCATCAAGGACACGGAACACCAGTCGCGCCTCTCCGGCGACAAACGCCGCACGAACCTCGTCGGCGCCTTCGCCGTCACGGACGCGCGCGGCATCCGCGGACGCACCGTGCTCCTCGTCGACGACGTGATGACCTCCGGCAACACCTTCGCGCACTGCGCCAAGGCGCTCGTGGAAGGCGGCGCCTACCGCGTGTGGTGCGTCTCCGTCGCCCGCCGCCTGAAAGATTAAACATGAACGCAACCATCATCTGGGACTGGAACGGCACGCTGCTCGACGACGTCAACGCCGCCGTGGGCGCACTCAACCGCATGCTCGCCAAGCACGCCCTGCCCCCCGTTACGCGCGAATTCTACCGCGTTCTACCAGGAGGTCGGCATCGACCTCGACCGCGTGGACTGGGACGAAATCTGCACCGACTTCCACGCCTTCATCGCCGCCGAGCCGCAGGACCTCCACCCCTCCACGCGCGACGCCCTCGAAGCCGCCCGCGCCGGCGGCTTGAACCAATGCATCCTCAGTGCGCTACGCGAGGACCTTCTCCGCCGCGACACCGCCCGCTTCGGCGTGGCCCCCTTCTTCAAACTCATCTTCGGCGTGGACAACCTCGACGGCGCCACGAAGCTCTCGCGCGGCCGCGACCTCGTCGCCACATTGCCCCCGCAGACGAAGCTCTACTTCATCGGCGACACCCTCCACGACGCGGAAGTGGGCGCCGCCCTCGGGGCGGAAGTGATCCTCGTGGACTGCGGCCACCAAACCGCTGAACGCCTCCGCGCGACCGGGCACCCCGTCCTGCCCAGCCCGCTCGCCGCCGTCCAGTACATCCAGCAGCGATCATTTCCGCAGGCAGAATCGTTCGACTGACGGCCCTTGCCGCCAAGCACCTGAACCCGGTGCTGTCGCGGCGGCTCTCGCCGGAGGACGTGGTGCAGGAGACGTTCGCGTCGGCGCTGATGCGCGAGGACTTCTTCACGAACGAGCCAGAGGTGCCTCTCTACTTCAAGCTCCGCACGATCCTCTTCCAGACGATGGTGGACCTCGAACGGCGGCACCTCGCCGCGCAGAAACGCGATGCCTACAAGGAAGTGGACGTGCCGAGGTGCGATTCCGACGACACGTCCGCCGGCGACCTCGACTGGGACATGTTCGCGGGCACGGTGACCGCGCCAAACTCCGTCCTCGCCCGCGAGGACCGCCACGCGCTCCTCCGCCAGGCGATCGGCGAGCTTTCCGAGAACGACCGCCAGATCATCATCCTGCGCCACTTCGACGACATGGACAACGCCGAGTGCGCGCGCGTCCTCGGCATCGAGCCGAAGGCCGCCTCCATCCGCTACGTCCGCGCGCTGGAGCGCCTGCAGAAGAAGCTCGTGCAGTACACGGAGTTCCAGAACTAGCAACCGCGCCTTTCAGAATATCAAAATAGTTTGTAGAATTTGTAACGGAATTTCGTTCTGAGGGATGTGTGAGCGACAACGCCCATTCTCAAAACTTAAAGGAACTCAAAAAATGTGCAAGAAAACGATAGTCACATGCGCGCTTGCCGCGTTTTGCCTCATGGCGTTCGCGCAGGAAAAGCATGGTCGACACCAGCCGAACGGAGGCGAAAGGCCGCGCCGCCACGCCAGGGAAGGCGAAAACGGCGACCGGAAGATGCACGGATCCTCGGAAAGCGGCGAGCGGAGGCGTCCGCAGATCAACGAGGAGACCAGAAAGCTAATTGCCGCCTACCGGCGCGACCCTACTGAAGCGCACAAAGCCGCGCTCAGGAAACAGGTAGAGGCCGACTACGAAAAAAGAATCGAGCGCAAGAAGGCAGAGCTTGCGGAGTTGAAGCGCACCGCCGGCAGCGAGTCGCGGGTGAAGGAGTTGGAAGGCGAAGTGGACGAACTGATCCAGAACCGCGACAGCCGCATCGACAAGATGATGACGCGCTTCACGGAAAACCACTCCCGTCCAGACGAATCCGAGGCGCGCGAAGGCCACCGTCCGCACGGACGGCGCGGCAGAGGCCATCACGGTGGAGGCCGGCACGGTGGAGGCCATCACGGTGAGCGTGGTCATCGTTCGCCGCGAGACCGGCAGTGCAACTGAAAGTCACTTGAATTGGCCGCCGCTGTTATTCCTGAAGACGTTGATTCCGCTGAACGGGGGAAAAGGGTATAATTCCGGCGTTGAATGAGCCCAGACCTTGAAGCACTGGCGCGCGAGCTGGACGAACTTGGCAAGACGCCGGCCCGGCGCGAGCTGGACGTGCCGCCCGACTTCGGCGGCACGGACTGGCGTCTTGTGCGTCCGATCGGCAAGGGGACGATGGGCACGGTCTACGAGGCAGAACAGATTTCCCTCGCGCGAAAGGTCGCGATCAAGGTTCTGCCGATGGCGGTCTCGTCGAGGCCCTCGCGCCGCGCCCGCTTCCTCCGCGAGGCCCAGACGCTCGCGATGCTCCACCACCCGAACATCGTCAAGGTCTACGCGGCGGGGACGGCGGGCGAACGGCTGTTCTACGCGATGGACCTGGTGCAGGGAACCGATCTCCGAAGCTTCAAGCCGGCGGACGCGGACGACGTGGCCACCCTGGGGCTCTCCGCCGCGCAGGCTCTCGCCTACGCCCACCGCTGCGGCGTGATCCACCAGGACGTGAAGCCGGCCAATCTGCTCGTGGACAAGGACGGCCACCTGCATCTCGCGGATTTCGGCATCGCCGCGCTGCTGCAAGGCGCGGATTACGTGGCCTCCTGCGGCGGCACGCACCGCTACATGGCGCCCGAGATGCAGAACGGACGCGGCATCGCCTCGCCGGCAAGCGACCAGTACGCCCTCGGCGTGACCTTGACCGAACTCGCGCAAGGCGCGAAGGACAACCGCATCCCGTCAGACCTCGCGGCGATCTTCAACAAGATGACGGCATCCGAGCCAGACGCCCGCTATCCCGACATGGAGGCCGTCGCAGACGACCTGCGGCGTTTCCTCCGCCATGAGCCCATTCGGGCGCAGCCGCCATCCCCCTTTCGGCGGTTCTCCCTCTGGACGCGACGCAATCCGGCGGCGGCGGTCGGTGCGGCGGTCGCGGCCGTGTGCCTTGTTGGATTCATCCTGGCGCTGGCATTCGGATTCGTCCAGTCACGGCGCGCGTTCGTGCAGACCCAAGCCGCGCTCGCACAGACCCAAGCCGCGCTCGCGCAAACCGAAGCGGAGGCCGCGCATGCGGCGCAGGCGCTGGCGGAGGCGCTCACGATCACCGACATCAATGAACCCGACAAGCGTGACGGCGAATTGCTGCGCGCGCTGGCGGCCGCCGAAGAGCTGGCCGCGCGCTTCCCCGCAAACGCCGACATCGCAGCCGCTGTCGAACAGCTCAAGAAGGCTCGCGAGAATCATGCTCGCTTTCATGCCCGTTTCCTAAGACGACGTGACGGCATGGGGCGCCGCCCCCGCCGTCTCCCGCCCAGACGTCCGGAAAATGACCAAGAAGATACGGTTCACCGCGACGCGGGATCCGTCAAGTCGGGAAGTTCGCCGTTCGCCACAGACCAGAAGTAGAGGCTCGCCACGCTTCCGTAGGGTGAAAGGCGGCGACGGTACTTTTGGAAAAGCGCCTTGGTGATCTTACGATGACGATAGACCATCCGCATCCCCTTCTGGATGCCGAAGTCGCCGAAACTGAGCACGTCGGGACGCTGCAGGCAGAATAGGAGCAACATCTCCGCCGTCCACACGCCGATACCGCGAAGAGAGGACAGCGCGGCGATGACCTCGTCGTCCGGCAGCGTCGCGACGCGGGCGAGGTCGAATGCGCCGGACGCGACCTTGACGGCGAAGTCCTTGATGTACTCCGCTTTCTTCATCGACATGCCGCACCGCTGGATCGTACGCGTCTCAACCTTGCTGAGCGATTCGGCGGTGATGTCGCCGATCGACTCTGCCATGCGTTGCATGATCGTGGCAAACGCCTTTCCGGATATCTGCTGGGCGACGATGTTGCCGACGACGCCGGAGAAAAGATCGCCGTCCACCTCGAACCTGACATGCCCGATCCGGTCGATGACCGCGCCGAGCTTCCGGTCCTTCGCTTTGAGATATTCAACCTCTTTCTTTCCGTATCTGAAATTCATGACGTTTTTTGCCTCCTGGACCCGTTGATGAGAAAGCGCCACTTGCGGGACTGGTCGCGCTTCGACGCATACCCGATGCCGACGCGCGTGGTCGCCTTGAAACGTGGCGCGGGGCCGTCCGTCCTCTCGATCCAAAGCCGCTCCGAATCCACGAGATTCTCGCGGTTAAGAGCTCGCGTAATGTGCATCGCCTTCGTGACGCGCCCAGGACCCGACGCGCCCTCCACGCCGCGAATGAGGACGGCTTCCGGATGGTCGGCAGGACCTGTCACCACGTTGAGCATGTCGTGCATCCCGTAGCAGAGATAGACGTAGGCGTAGCCGCCGGGCGAATACATCACGTCCGTGCGCGGCGTCCGCCCCTTGTGCGCATGGCAGGCGGTGTCCTCCTCGCCGAAATACGCCTCCGTTTCGACAATCCGCGCCCGCAAGACCGAGCCATCGTCCAGCCGGCGGCACAGCGTCATGCCCAGCAACGCCTTTGCCATCGTCACGGCGTCCGGCCGATAGTCCTGTTCCGTCAGTCTCATTCCGCAAGCCCTGGGCAAACTTTCTGGGAGTCGGCATTTGTCCATTCGTATGGAAACGTACGGCATTTGTCGGGCTTCACGGAATG
Organism: uncultured Lentisphaerota bacterium; assembly: GCA_900320225.1. Taxonomy (GTDB): domain Bacteria; phylum Verrucomicrobiota; class Kiritimatiellia; order RFP12; family UBA1067; genus RUG572. Next base: position 10,029 of record ONRL01000010.1, on the reverse strand, counting down.
GATCCGGCAGCGGTTGTCGTCCGTGAGCCAGACGCACGCGCCGTCCAAGCGGCTCTTGAGTATCAGGCCGCGGCGATCCGGCGCAACTTCCGTCTCGCGGTCGATGAATGCCTGCTCCGCCATACCAAGGAACGCGGCAATCCGTGCGATCTCCGCGTCTGATACGCGCACGATTCCGTCCTTGATGCGGCAGCACGCGCCGCATTGCCTGCAAGCGAACCCCGAAACCGAGACTTTTGATGCCGGAGGCATTATCACTTCTCCAAGATGAAGCCGGCGAGCGCGTGCGCGAGGGCGCGGCGGACGCCCATCAGCGAATGGTCGGCTCGATAGCGCATGCGGACATGCCGTTTCGGATCGTTGGGGAGCTGTCGCCACAAGGCGTCAAGCGGTTCGGACGGAACCACTGCGTCGTAGTCGCCCGTCGCGAGGAACACCTTTCGGCCGCCAACCGACTTCGCGGCATTCACAAAGCGCATCGCACGGGCGTTCGCCAGGATGTCGTCAACCACCGCTTCGTCGGACTTCCGATGAAGCACATGCAGCCCTTCGCCGACAAGGAATGCCGTCAGATTCTTTTTCGTCATCCGCTCAGCCATGTAGCCGATGTCGCATGGCGCGATCAGCGCGACGCCGCGGATACGGACATCCCGCGCGGCTGCGTTTATCACGCTATTGCCGCCCATCGAATGCCCGACGAGGTAGACGGCCTGAGGGTCGATCCCGTATTTCGACGACGTTTCCTGTGACATCGCCCACGCCGCCAGATTCTCGGCGTCGCGTATGCAGCCCGAGACGGTGTAGTCGCCCTCGCTCCCCCACGCGCCACGATGGTGCGGAGTCACCACGACGATCCCCGCCCTGCACAAGTCATGCGCCACGTCGTCCCAGCGCGTGAACCCCGCGAAACCGTGGCAGATGATCGCGCACGGACGCGGCCTTTCGAACTTCGACGACGGCACAAGCACCTGCCCGTAGATCGCGCTTCCGTCGCTGTCCAGTGCCAGCGCGTCGAGACGCGGCAACTCGCCGCGGTCGGCGTAGTCCAGATCACGGAATGCCCCGCAATCGACGCACCCGCACAAACATGGCGCGACGGCAGCAAGCAGAATGTTTGCGAGAATCTTCACTTGACGGTGATGCGGTCGGTGACGAAGGTTTCAAGGGCTTTGACGCTCGACTTGACGGACGAACCGGCGAACGCCTTAGGCGGAAGGATTTTCGCCTCATTGCCCACCACTGCCGCGAAGTCGCGTCCAAGGCTCTGCATCCCGCCGCCGCCATGCGTCTGGAAGAGGCACACGGTCTTATCCTTAAGCGCGGCGCTGTTCTGCGTCAACCACGTGCGCACGGGCGGCGCGATCGTGCCCCACCAGTTCGGCGAACCGACGAACACGACGTCGTACTTGGCCAGGTCAAGGCCCTCGATCGGCTTGATCGGCCGGAGCGTCTTGGCGCGGCATTCAGGCTTCGCCTCGTCGCAACATTTGTGGAAGTCGCTGTTGTACGGCTTCTCCGCCTTGATCTCGAACGTCTCCGCACCCGCCTTCTTCGCGATCGTCTCCGCCGCGAAACGCGTGTTGCCGCCCCATGAGAAGTAGACGACCGCGACCTTGCCCTTCGCGACCTCCACGGGCGCGGCGGGCGCCGCCGTCGTCTCCTGCGGCGAGCATCCCGCCATCAATCCAAGCATAATCATGCCTCCTTTGAGTAGTTTGTTCATTTTTTGTTTCCTTTCGTTACCAGTGAAAATAGAGAATTGGCCAAACGCTCTCGATATTGTGCCATGGGCCTCCAAGGTTGAGCAATCCGATTTGAGCGAAAATGCCCTTTGTGTCTGCGCTTCTTAAATTAAACAATCCAATCTGCATCCCACACGCCGATTCCTGCACTTCGTTCATAAACAATCCCACTTGAACACCTCTAAGATTTTTGGCGAGGTTACCCAATCCCGCTTGAAGTCCCACGCATTCGACCGACAATCCCAGAACGGGCGAAATCTGGATGCCGTACAGATTCTCATTGAACGTCCAGCATGAGATTTGTGGACCATATACGGTTTCGCGCACCGACACGACCGGGAAACCGTATATCGCCGGAAATTCCTTATCGTCCTTTGCGGCAGCCGCAAAGACCAAGAAACAAAACAACAGATGGATCACTTTCTTCGCCATGTAACGGACGCCGCGAGAATGGTTGATGACCGCGCCGAGTTTCCGATCCTTCGCCTTGAGATATTCGACCTCTTTCTTTCCGTATCTGAAGTTCATGGTAATACCACCAGTCTAACCTATCGGCACGCCACAAGCAACGGTGCCTTGTAGAGCGGAAGATACGTATATCTTTCGTTTCACCTGTTTTCTGCGTTGAAAACACGGCAATTCTACCACATCTGCGTTTATCGGTCAACATCAAGACACACATTTTCAAGGGTATCTAATTCGTCTCAATCGCACATTTTCAAGAGTATCGAATCAGTGTCAATCGCACATTTTCAAGGGTGTCGCCGCCTGACGAGTTCAGCCTTCCATGCCTTGATCTCACCGAGCCGCTTGGCGATCCGCGCCTCGACGCCTTCGTTCGTGGGCGAGTAGTATTCCGTCCCCTGCAGCGAATCCGGGAGGCACTGCACGTCGGCGATCTTGTTCTCGGCGTAGTGCGCGAGCCTGTAGCCCTTGCCGTACTCGAGCTCCTTCATGAGCTTCGTCGGCGCGTTGCGAATCACGAGGGGGACGGGCTCCGCGATGCGCTCCAGCGCGTCCTTCTTGGCCCTTTCGTAGGCGATGTAGGAGGAGTTGGACTTGGGCGCGAGCGACAGGTAGATGACGGCCTCCGCGAGATGGACGGAACATTCCGGCATGCCGATGAAATGGCAGGCGTGGTAGGCGGCGACCGCGATCTCCAGCGCATGCGGATCGGCCAGCCCCACGTCCTCGCTCGCGAAGCGCGTCACGCGGCGCGCCACGTACAGCGGGTCCTCTCCGCCCTCGAGCATGCGCGCGAGCCAGTACACCGCCGCGTCCGGGTCGGAATTGCGCATGGACTTGTGGAGCGCGGAGATGATGTTGTAGTGCTCCTCGCCGCCCTTGTCGTACAGGAGCGACTTCCGGGACGTGCATTGCTCGACGCAGTCCGCCGTCACGGTGATCGTGCCGCCGGCCTCCTCGCTGTTCAGCACCACCATCTCCAGCGTCGAGAGCGCCGCGCGCGCGTCGCCGTTGGCGAAGACCGCGATGGCCTTCAGCATGTCGTCGGAAATCACCACGCGCCTGCGGCCGAACCCGCGCGGGTCGGCCAGCGCGCGGCGGAGCAGCCCGACGATCTCGTCCTCCGTCAGCCCCTTCAGCACGAACACCTTGCAGCGCGAGAGAAGCGCGCCGTTCACCTCGAACGACGGGTTCTCCGTGGTCGCGCCGATGAGGATGATGCTGCCCTTCTCGACGAACGGGAGGAACGCGTCCTGCTGAGCCTTGTTGAAGCGGTGGATCTCGTCGACGAAGACGATCGTCTTCCGTCCGAAGACGCGGCCCTCCTCCGCCTCCCGCATCACGTCCTTGATGTCCTTGATCCCGCTCGTCACGGCCGAGAACGTCACGAAGCGGGCGTTGGTCGTCAGGGCGATGACGTTCGCGAGCGTGGTCTTTCCCACGCCGGGCGGCCCCCAGAAGATCATCGACGGGACCTTGTCGTTCGCGATCATCCCGCGGAGGACCTTCCCCTCGCCGATCAAATGCCCCTGGCCGGCCACTTCGTCAAGGGTGCGCGGCCTGAGCCGCTCCGCAAGCGGCGTCGCGTCGTCGTCGTCCTGCGATTCGAACAGACTTGGTTGATTGACCTTTTTCATTTCTCCGCCTTCTTCGCGATGTCGTAGAGCGCGCGCAACACCGAGCTCGCCAGCACCCATGGCGTCCAGTCGGTCATACGGCCGAAAGAAGCAATCCAAGGGCGTGGTCGACCGCCTGCGCGCGGACTGACGCGCGGTCGCCGCTGAAAACCATCTTCTCGGTACGCACGCCGTCCTTCGTCGCGAGGCCGAACCAGACGAGGCCGACGGGCTTCTCGGCGCTGCCGCCGTCGGGTCCCGCGATGCCCGTGAGCGACACCGCGAGATCGGCCTTCAGCAGGTTGCGCGCGCCGGACGCCATCCGCTCGGCGCATTCAGGCGACACCGCACCGTGGACGTCGAGGACTTCCTGCGGCACACCGAGCACGTCGCGCTTCACTTCGTTCGCGTAGCTGATCACGCCCCCCAGGAACACCGCGCTCGAACCTGGTACGGCCGTGATCGCACTCCCCACGCCGCCGCCCGTGCAGCTCTCCGCCGTCACGCACGTCAGGCCCCGTTCCTTCAACTTCGCCACAAGACGTTCCGCCGGAGACAGCTCGTCGGCTTCCGGTCTCTCACCCGCCTGTTCCAGGAACACCGACTCAAGCGATCGTCCGCGCGTGAGCGCCGACATCGTGTCCATGCGCACGACCTTCCCGTTCTCGACGAACGCCACGTGCGTGCAGAGCTGTTCCACGTCGTGCAGATTGTGGGATGAAATGACAATCGTCTGCTTTCCGGCGCGTGCACGCAGGAACCGTCGAAGGCGATCGGCCTCCAGCGGGTCGAGTCCGTTCAGCGGCTCGTCCAGCAGCACCAGCTCCGGGTTTCCCAGGAAGCACTGCGCCACGCGCACGCGCGTGCGCATGCCATGCGAGAGGGAGCGGATGGAGGACTTCGCGCGGTCGGCGAGGTTCACGGCCTTGAGCACCTCGGCCGCGCTGCGCCGGGCGGTCTCCGCCGAAAGTCCCTGCAACCGTCCAAAACGGTAGAAGAGCCCCGTCGGCGTCGCCTCCAGCGGCAGTTCGGAATCCTGCGGCAGAAGCGCAAGGCGTCCCGCGTGGATGGCCGCGTCGAATGGACCGCCGCCCAGGATGTCGATGGTGCCGGACGCCGGGCGCAGCAACCCCGCCACCGTCATCATCCACGTCGTCTTGCCCGCGCCGTTCGCGCCGACCAGACCCAGCACCGCGCCACGCGGCACAGCGAGCGTGAAACCGTCCAGCACCCGGCGGCGGCCATAGCGCTTCACCAGGTTGCGTGTCTCCAAAGCAAATCCCGTCATGCGTCCCTCCTGGCAAAAACGGCGGCCCCGGCCATGAAATACACGAGCCCGAGCGTCGCAAGGTGAAACACCGCGACGGCCTGCGGCGTGAAGGAGGTCCGCCACAGACCCAACCGCGCGCCGGAGGGCAGGATCGCCTCGACTTCGGGGAAGAAATGCGGCAGCACCTCGAACACACCGATTCCCAGGATGCCGAACGCCGTGGCGCGCATTGCGGAGCGCGTGAGGTGCGAGAGGCCGAGCGCGAGGCCGAGCCACGCCAGCGAGTAGAACCACGCGCTCGCGCCCCAGCCCAGCATCGGCAGGAACAGGCGGCCGGCCGTCGCCGCCGGCAGGCGGTAAAGCGCCACGCACCACGCCCCCACGGCGCTCACCGCAAGGGCGCACGCGATCATGAGCGCCTGCCCGGCGTACTTGCCGAGCGACCATTCAAGACGCGACGTGCGCACGAGCATGTAGCGCGCCACGCCCGTGCGGAGATCCTCCGCCACGCGCGTGCCGCTCACGAGCACCACCAGAAGCGGCGCGCAGAAGAAAGCGAACCAGGCGTAGAGAAGCTCCACGGGATGGCGCTTCGAGATGTCCTCGAACACGAGGCGGTCGTCCACGCCCGCCGCGATCATGTTGCGGAACGACTTCGACTTCCACAGCGTCTCGGACACGACGCCCGCCTGGCCCGAATCCGGCAGACGCAGCACGCGCACAAGTTCGGTTTCCATCTTCCCGAGCACGGAGATCGTCCCGTTCATGCACAGCACCGCCGCCGCAAGGTAGAGCAGCAGCAGCACGAGCGCGCGACGGCTGCGGAGCGCGTTCTCCCATTCGCAGAGCGCGGTCTGCGCGATTCGCCACAGGCTGCGCACGGGCTATCTCCCCTCCTCGCCGGGCGCGCGCATGGAGAAGCCCTCCAGCTTGTCCTGCACTTTGACCAACGGCTCGGCGACGGCAGGGTCGATGAAGTCGATCATCTGCATCTCCGAAACCTCCGCCCGCTGATCCTGCGGCAACTGCGCGCCGATCTTGTCGTACGTCTCGGCAAGAATCGCGGAGGTGTCGCCCATGAGCCGGAAACCGAGTTCCGGTGTCATCTTTTCATCGGAAGCCAAGCGTTCGGCGAGGGCCGACACGCTCGCGTAGAGCTTCTCGTTCATGTCCTGCAAGGCATCGTCGAACGCCTTCTCCGCCTCGCCAGACAGCTTCAGCTTCGCCTTCCACTGGGCGCGGGCCACGTCCACGCGCGTCGCCCACATTTCCTGCGCCTCGTCGATCCGCGCGGCCAGGTCGTCCGGCATGCGGCGCCTCTTCGGCGCCTCGGCGGCGGCGACGGCGTTCGTATTCCCCGGAACGGCTGCCGACACCTCGGCCTTCGGCGCGTTGGTGATAGCGATGACAGAACGCCTCGCCTCGGCACGCGTCGGGCGGCGCCGCCGGGGATGCCGCGCCGTTTCGGGGATTTTCGCCATGCGCGCGAACGTGTCGAGGCCGTCCGGCTTCTGCTCCGCGGCGGCCCGCTTCTCGTTTTTGCCAAGTTCCTTCAGCGCACGGAGATCCGCGCGGGGCCCCCAGGACCCGACGACGAATCCCACCAGACATGCCAGCGGCAAGAGGTAAAAGCATTTGTTCATTCACTCATCTCCCAACATGAGCCCTTGACGAAATGGGCGTGGCGGCAAGTGCCGTCACGCCCATTCGGTCGCGACAAGCGCGATCCGACCCTCCCGTTACAGGACGGGGAGCGCGGCAAGCTCGGTGAGGAGCTTGTAGTTCTCCTTGAAGCCGACCTCGGCCTTCTCGAGCATCTCCTTGGCCTTGTCGGGCCCGGCAATCTTCACGAGCTGGCGGAAGCGGTTCTCGCCGAGTTCCTTCGAGACCGCGTTCGCGGCGAAGGAGACCGTGTCGCTCTTGTCCTTCGAGTCGAGCGTGAGGCCGTTCTTGCCCTCGGCCGCCTTGCGCGGGTCGTAGCGCCAGAGCGGGAAGTGGACGGAATCGACCGCCGCCACCTGGTGCGCCGGACCGGTCGCCGTGTTGAGGCCCTGCTCGATGCAGTGCGCGTAGGCGATGATGATCGCGGGGCCGTTGTAGTTCTCGGCCTCGTTGAAGGCCTTCACCGTCGTACGCCACGTACACGTTCTTGTACTGCATCTGCATGAGGCCGAGGTTCTTCTTGGCCTGCACCTTGCCGGACGCCGCGAACTTCGCGATCGCGCCGGTCGGCGTCGACTTCGAAGCCTGGCCGCCGGTGTTGGAGTACACTTCCGTGTCGAGCACGAGCACCTTGACGTTGCGGCCCGAGGCGAGGACGTGGTCGAGCCCGCCGTAGCCGATGTCGTAGGCCCAGCCGTCGCCGCCGAGGATCCACACGGACTTGCGGACGAGGTTGTCCGCCACCGAGAGGAGCTGGGCGCAGGTCGCGCAGCCATTGGCCTTGCCGGCCTCGCAGAAGCCCTTGAGCTCCTTGACGAGCGCGCGCATCTGCTCGACGCCCTGGCCCTTCTCGTCGTGCTGGTCGACGGCCTTGATCCTTCTCGACGAGCTCGAAGGCGAAGCCCTGGAGCTTGTCCGCCGAGACGCGCATGCCCATGCCGAACTGCGCGTTGTCCTCGAACAGCGAGTTGGACCAAGCCGGTCCCTTGCCGTCCTTGCGCTGGCAGTACGGGGTGGTCGGCAGGTTGCCGCCGTAGATGGACGAGCAGCCGGTCGCGTTCGCGATGAGGAGGCGGTCGCCACAGATCTGCGTGAGCAACTTGACGTAAGGCGTCTCGCCGCAGCCCGAGCAGGCGCCCGAGAACTCGAAGAGCGGACGCTTCAGCTGGGAGTCGAGGACCTGCTTCGTGTCGAGCTTCGCGGGATCGACGTCCGGCAGCTCGAGGAAGAACTTCCAGTTCTCGGCCTCGCTCTGGCGGAGCGGGATCTGCTCGACCATCTTGAGGGCGCCCTTGGCGGCCATCGGGCACTTGACGACGCAGAGCTTGCAGCCCATGCAGTCCTCGGGGGCGCACTGGACGGTCACCTTCTCGCCGAGAGCCTTCATCTTCGGCGTCTTGGCGTCGGCGCTCTTGAACGTGGCCGGCGCGCCGGCGAGCTTGTCGGCGCCGTACACCTTCATGCGGATCGCGGCGTGCGGGCAGATGATGGAGCACTGTCCGCACTGGATGCACACGGACGGATCCCACTGCGGGATGAACGCCGCCACGTTGCGCTTTTCCCACTGCGTGGTGGCGGTCGGCCACGTGCCGTCGTCCGGGATCGCCGAGACGGGCAGCTCGTTGCCCTTCTGCGCGATCATCTTCGCCGTGACCTTCTTGATGAAGTCGGGCGCGGCGTCGGCGACGATCGGCGGCATCTTGAGCTTGCCGGCGGGGGCGGCGGGGTACTTGACCTCCTCGATGGCGGCAGACGCCGCCTCGATGCACTTCCAGTTCATCTCCACGACTTCCTGGCCCTTCTTGGAGTACGCCTTCTCGGCGTAGTCCTTGAGGACCTGGATCGGGTCGAGCTCGGTGCCGTCGGCCTTCGCGAGCTTGATGCCGGAGAGCTTGAAGAACGCGGTCTGGAGCACGGTGTTCGTGCGCGTGCCCATGCCGTTCTCAAGGGCGATCTTCGCCGCGTTGATCACGTAGAACTTGAGCTTCTTGTCGATGATCGCCTGCTCGACCTCGTCGGGCATGTGGTCCCAGATCTCGGCCGCCGTGTAGGGCGAGGCGAGGAGGAACACGGAACCCGGCTTCGCGGCCTTGAGCATGTCGTACTTCTCGAGGTACGGGAAGCAGTGGCAGGCGGTGAAGTCGGCCGAGTTGATGAAGTACGGCGAACGGATCATGTCCGAGCCGAAGCGGAGGTGGGAGATCGTCACGCCGCCGGACTTCTTGGAGTCGTACTCGAAGTAGCCCTGCGCGAAGTTCTCGGTGTAGTTGCCGATGATCTTGATGGAGTTCTTGTTCGCGCCCACAGTGCCGTCGGCGCCGAGGCCCCAGAACATGCATTCCTTGCGGTCGCCCTTCGGGACGACGAACGACTCGTCGCCGAGGATGTAGCGGCCGGAGACGTCGTCGACGATGCCCACCACGAAGTGGTCGAGGGGCTTCGCCTCGAGCATGTTGTCGTAGATCTTCTTGCACATCTGCGGCGTGAAGTCCTTCGAGCCGATGCCGTAGCGGCCGGCGAGGACCTTGGGATACGCGAAGGAGATGATGCCGTCCTGCTTGGCCTGGCCGATCGCGGCGCAGACGTCGAGGTACAGCGGATCGTTCGCGCCGGGCTCCTTCGTGCGGTCGAGCACCGTGATGCACTTGACTGTCGCGGGGATGGCGGAGACGAAGTCCTTCATGGAGAACGGACGGTAGAGGTGTACCTTGATGAGGCCGACCTTCTTGCCCTCCTTGAGGAGCGCGTCGACCGTCTCGTGCAGCGTGTCGCAGCCGGAGCCCATCGCGATCGTGATGTACTCGGCGTCGGGCGCGCCCACGTAGTCGTAGAGCTTGTACGCGCGGCCCGTGAGCTTCGCGAGCTTGTCCATGTACTTCTGGACGATCGCGGGCGTGGCGACGTAGTACTTCTCGCAGCTCTCGCGGCCCTGGAAGTTCACGTCGGGGTTCTGGGCCGTGCCGCGCATCGTCGGATGCTCGGGGTCGAGGGCGCGGGCGCGGAAGGCCTCGACGTACTTGTCGTCGATCATCTCGCGGATCGTCTCCGTCGGGATCTCGTCGATCTTCTGGACCTCGTGCGAGGTGCGGAAGCCGTCGAAGAAGTGGAGGAACGGCACGCGGCTCTCGAGCGTGGACGCGTGGGCGACCATCGCCATGTCGTGCGCTTCCTGCACGGAGTTGGAGCAGAGCATCGCGAAGCCCGTCTGGCGGCACGCCATCACGTCGCCCTGGTCGCCGAAGATGCAGAGGCCCTGGCACGCGAGGGAGCGCGC
>ONRL01000347.1 GCA_900320225.1 uncultured Lentisphaerota bacterium | reverse complement strand
CCCCCCGGCGCCAAGGCACCGCATCCCGACGACGCCCGCTCGCTGTTCGTGCAGCGGATCTGCGGGCCCTGTGCGCGGATCGCCCCCAACCGGTACGAGATACGCTTCAATCGGGGAAGCGGCATGAAGCTGAATGAGGGCGAGATCTGTTTCCAGGCCGTCTTCCCGGGCGACTGCACCTACAGGCGGGCGGTGCAGCAGGCGTGCCTTCGCTTCGCGCAGCCCCGCAAACCTTCGGGCATCCGGCGCTATTACGTGCGGGAAGGCGCGGCCACGGTGGACGCCGTCACCGGCGACGTCACGTACCTTGCGCTTCCGCCAAGGGCGAAAAGCCCCCACGTCGTGACCGTCGTGGAGTGGGAATGGGGCGCAGACACGCCCGTCATCCACGAACACGCGCATCCGGCGTCGCGCCGTTGATCTCCGTTCTCGACATATCCCCTGTAGCGGGGATATTGCGGTCTGCGGAGGTTTGGTACAATTTCGGCGTTCCAAGGCTTGCGCTGGCCACATCCGCCGCGTTCGGCGCATCCACCGTGGAGGTCACGTCCGGCAACTCGCCGTACAGCCTTTCCGCAGACGTGACGGACGTCACGACCCTGAGCATCGCCGAGAACTGCGTCCTCGACCTCAACGGACACGACCTCGCCTACAACAGCCCATACGGCTCCGGCCTGAACGGGCTCTCCGGACACGCGTGCGTCATCACCAACTCCGCCGCCTCGTCCACCAGCACCATCTCCTTCATCCTCAACAGCGACGCCTCTGCCTTCGGCGACATCCTCTCGAAGGTGTCGTTCGGCGGCAACCTCAAGGTCGTGGTGAAAGGCCACTCCAGCGACAAGACAGTATCCTTCAAGGACGTGAACGCGCACACGGGCGGCACGACGCTCGACAGCTTCAACAGCAAGACCGCCGGCGCAGGCGTCCTCGACCCCAACACCTACGGCCGCCTCCAGGGCGCGACGCCGCTGGGAACAGGTCCGTTCACCATGAAGAACGGCACCAGGATACTCGTGATGGACGGCAACGGGGCCGTCATGAAGTGGGATCGCCTCGCCGTGGAAAACGATGCCGGCAATAGCGCGATGAACGTCCTCTGGCTCGAGAACCGCATCGTCTATTCCAACGCCGTGGACGTGGCGGAGGGCGCGACGCTCGCGATCGTCTCGCGCAACAGCTATTCGCAGTGGGCCTCGGACTTCTCCGGCGTGCGCGGCACGTTCGCGCTCTACGACCATGGCAGCACCGGCGGGTTTGTGGACGAAGGGACGACAGGCTTCCCCAACGCCAAGGTGAAGTTCCTCGACTCCACCGGCACCTTCCAGCTCCGCTTCAAGCGCGACGCCAACGGCGTGATCGAGATCGGCGAACTTTCCACGGACGACGCGATTGCGGTCCCGGCCCCCAACGCCATCATCTACAACATCGTGAACTACACCACGCAGACGCTCAAGATCGGCGGCCTCGGCACCGACTCCACTTTCTACGGCAACATCTCCAAGAACAGCAACGCCTACTTGGCCCTGGAGAAAGTCGGTTCGGGCACACTCGTCCTCGGCGGCACCAATACGTATGTCGGCGCCACCACGCTCTCCGGCGGCGCCCTTAAGCTGATCGGCGCGGGCGTGATCGGCGACGGCAGCACGGCGAACATCGTCTTCAACGGCGGCACGCTCGCCTTCGGCGACGGGGATGACGCGCCGCTCTTCAACGACTATTCCGCCCGCGTGAAGGACAGCGCCAAGGCCGTGTCCGTCGATACGGGCGCGGGCGACGTCACGTGGGCGAACGGCCTTGCCGCGTCGAACGTCGACGTTGGACGTCGCCGGGTATTCGTCGTACACCGGCGACACCATCGTGTCGAACGGAACGCTCAAGGTGTCCTTCGAATACAACGGCACGCGCGAGGGCTTCGCCGCTTCGCGCACATTCGCGGTGGAGGACGGCGCGGCGCTCGAGGTCACTCTCCGCAACACGTCTGCCACGCGTCCGGCGGCGGACATCCTCTCCGCCTTCCCCGCCCGTGCCGTCGTGAATATCGACGCGTCGGACGTGAACAAGGGCTATCCCCGCTGGACGGACGTCTCCACCAGCAGCAGGGACATCGCCTGGGGCGTGACCGGCGCGCCCGACGCCCTCACGCGCGTGATCGACTTCGAGTACAACGCGGACGCGAACGTCAACCTCGGCTCGTTCAACTGGCCGTCGGAAAACGCCGGCATCTTCATCAAGAGGAGCGGGAAGTTCAACATCGGCGGACGCGACGAGCCCAGCGTCATGAACGGACGCTTCCTCACCTACGGCGGCGTGACGCTCACCGTGAACCACGCCAACGACGCCACCCTCTCCCTTGGCCCGGGGTTCGGCGCGCAGCTGGCCGACGGGCAGTCCGGCAACGATCCCGCACTCGTCATCAACATGCAGAAAGGCACGCTCGTCAACGACGCCGACCTCTCCGGACACACCGTCAACCTCTCGTCCGGCGTCACGCTCGCCGGCGGACCGAACGGCGTCTGGCCCGCGTCCACCGCGCTTCCCGCTTCCTACGCGATTGCGGCCAACACCGTTTCCACCACGTGTCTGAACGGCCTTTCGGTGGACTTCGCGCATGGCGCGACGCTCGACCTCGACCTGACCGGTTTCGACGCCGCCGACACCTCGAAGGTCTACACGCTTCTTTCCGCCGACGCGATTGCCGCTCTGCCGCCGGCGGGCCTTCTCACCAGCGTCAACGCCGCCCTGAAGGGCAGCAAGTGGCTTTTCTCCGTGCGGAAGGACGGCGACGGGGCGTCGCTCGTCCTGAAGTGGGCGCCCACGGGAACCTTCCTCGTGTTCCGCTGAGGGACGACAGCCGATGCGGACCAAGAGGGGAATCGTCGCCGGACTGC